>CAXHAT010000020.1:0-56796 GCA_964014485.1 uncultured Deferribacteres bacterium | reverse complement strand
CTACACCAAGAAGCTCGTCGGCAGCGTCAGATGTGTATAAGAGACAGACGCCCGCCTTGCTTTTTTCGGCGAAGAACCAGGCTTTTTTATAAAATCCGCCGTCGCCTGTTTCCGGGGCCAACTGGAGCGCCACATCAAAAGCTTTTTGAAAAACACCATGAGATTTTTCGCTCAAAACCAGACTCGTTTCCTCGGTTTTGTAGCCGCGTCGCATTTGTTCGACCAAGGCTGCGAGCCGCTCATAAGCTTGTAGAGCGGTTTGCGAATTTTCCCCAGACGTACGGCCGCTTTCCGCCAGCGTCGAAAGGATTTCCGCTTTGGTCGCTAGCGCGTCAAAAAGCTCAGGCTGCGACAAGACATTGTCTAAACGGGGCTGTGCGTGCGTATTCTCAATGTCGTAATCCGAGACGACGCTCTTGATCGATTTTTGAACGAATTGCAACGCCGAATCAAACTGTTCTTGCTTCAGGTAAGTGCGCGCCTTAACTTCATAAAGCTCCGCAAGTTCAGGATGATGCTCGCCGTAGAGCGGCTGGAAAACGGCGGCGGATTTATCAAGGAATTCATGCGCCTTCCCAAACTCCCCCATTATCGAATACAAATCCCCAAGATTGCCGTAGCTCTGGCCTGTGTCCGGATGCTTTTCTCCAAATACTTCGCGGCGAATATCGAGCGCTTTTTCGTGGTAATCAGCCGCTTCTTTAAATCTGCCTTTGTTGGCCAAAACATAGCCGAGATTGTTGTATTGCAGCGACACGTCGGCGTGCCTTTCCCCAAACGCTTTTTTGAGAATATCCAGCGCTTTGTAGTAAGCGGCAAAACCTTCATCTTCACGCCCAAGAAAAAGCAAAATATTACCCAGATTCAAAAAATCTACCCCCGTGTGATGATGCTCCGGGCCAAGCACTTCTTCCCGAATCGCCAGCGCACGTTTGACATAGTCAAGCGCAACGCCGAGCTCACCTTTGCGCCAGAAAGCGTTGCTGAGATTGCGGAAAAGCGAGGCGACGTTCAGGCCCTTCTCGCCTTCATGTTTCAAATAGATTTCCAGAGACTTTTGACTGTGTTCAATGCTCGTCTCGTAATCGCCGTTCAGGTAGGCGGCGTAGCCAAGATTTTGATAGCTTTGCGCCAAGCTCGGATGGTCGGGCGGCAGCGCCTTTTCACGGATGGCGAGCGCCCGTTGCTGATAGGCGCGCGACTGGTCGAAGTCGCCCAGGTTTTGATAAATCAAAGAAATGTTGTTATAGCTTGAGGCAATGTTGATGTGGTCTTCGCCGAGCAGTTCGCGCCGAATCTCCATCGCTTTTTTAATGTATTCGAGCGCTTTTGGAAAATTCGCCAAGTACATGTAGCTGGCGCCGATGTTGTTGTAACTGCGTGAAACGTCGTAATGCAGCTCGCCAAGCTCTTTTTGGCGGATGGCAAGGGACTTTTCGTAATAGCCGATTGCATCATTGTATTTTCCGGTGGAGTAATGCGTCAACCCCATGTAGTGCAGCGTTTGCGCGACGAGAATCTGGTTGGTGATCGATTCCTTTTCAGCGAGGTCGAGCGCCGTTTGCAAGCGATTTTTGGCTGCGTCGTATTCTCTTTTGCGCCAGAGATTCAGCCCGATTTCGGCATGCGCTTCCACGACTTTCGATGTCATGCGCGCCGTTACATAAAGGTCGAGCGCCTTTTCAAAAAACAGAGTTGATGAATCGAAATTCGCCGCTTTTTGATAATCGAGAGCTTGTTTGAAAAATGCGTTCGCCGTGGTTGTGTCCTGCGCGACGGTTTGCGAAGGTTTTGCGAGCGCAACGTGTGTATTTAAAAGGATGGAAACAAAAAGAAGGTAAGACGTTCTCATGCCGTCGGCTCCATATTGTTCAGGTCGACGGCCAAAATTTAGAGCGTCAATGATCGCAAGCAAGAGTTGTGCGCCGAGCATTAAAACCGGTTGAGTCGCAACGTCGTATTTCCATGAAGAGAAGAAAGCGGCTTTTGCGGCGTATTTTATCTAAGCATTGATGCTTAACCTCAATACAAAGTCGCATCTATTGCTTGCGCGGAGCCAAATTGATTCATTGCAGAAAACAAGGAGTGCAAAGCTTGCTTTGCTTTTACCGGCTGAAGGTCAAAAAAACGGCGCCAATATCAGGCGGACGATTCGGAAAAAATTCGGCGATTTTGCAAGGCAAGCCTTGCACTCCTGACTTTTACAAAATAACTGCATCGCTAAAAGTTTTCCATTTTCCATCGCCGTTGCCATAAGAACAAATTGAAGCGGGGCATACCAAGACTCTGTTTGTCTTAATGCTTGTGCCAACCAGTTCAAAAAGTGGATTCACCAAATTGAGGAGCTTCTTGATGAAAAGATTTCGACAAACCATGCTCGTTGCGTTAATTCTCGCAGCCGGAAGCTGGGGAGTTTGGCTGCAGACGATTGACGCGCCTTTTGTTTCTGAAAAAACTTCAGTATTTGAGCTTGAGCGCGGCGGCTATTGGCCGCAAGCGCGTTCGTCATTTTCGCCGAAAAACCCTGAAGATCGCAATGCTCGGCTGGAATATGAACTGCGCAGATTGCGCAACCCGGAAACCCGGCAAATCCCGGAAAACATGCGTCGGCGTGAACTGGCGTTTGCGGAAAATCTACCGAATCGCGAAGAACTCATGGCCAAGGGCGGCCGGCAGATTTACGCCGCGGATTGGAATCCGCGCGGGCCTTTCAATGTGGGCGGGCGAACCAGAGCTTTGGCAATCGACCGCAATTTCAACGGCACGACCAACCAACGTATTCTTGCCGGGGGCGTTTCAGGCGGTATTTTTCTTTCAACTGACAACGGCGCATCATGGCAATTACGTTCGGATTTGGACGATATTTCCGGCGTGACCTCCATCGCGCAGGATCCCAATCAAACCAACGTTTGGTACGCTGGAACGGGAGAGCAACTCGGGGCCTCGGCGGGCGGCGCATACACGACTTATCTTGGCTACGGCATTTTCAAGTCGACCGACAACGGCGACTCCTGGACGCCGCTGGAGAGCACGATAAGCGGCAACTTGGTCTCGGTTTTCGACAAATTTTTTGACCGCATCTGGAACGTCGCCATTCACCCGCAGGGCAGCGTTGTGTTTGCCGCGACTTACGGACGCATCATGCGGTCGGTCAATGGCGGGGCCAGTTGGGAGGAACTTCTCGGCGAGTCGAACCCGCCATACAACACGATCACTGACGTTGCTATTGCACCTGATGGTTCCGTTTACGCAACGTTGAGCCGAAACGGCGCGGGAATGCAAAATTACGGCGTTTTTCGTTCCACCGATCTCGGCGTTAACTGGTCGAACGTCTCCCCGCCGACGCTGGCAGGCGACCCCTACCGCATGGTTTTAGGCGTTTCACAATCGGACGCGAATACAGTTTATATGCTCGCGCAGACGACGCGAAGCGGCGCTTCTCCGGCGGATCATCAACTCTTCCGGTTTGATGCAGCAAACGGTACGTGGACTGATCTTACAGCGAATATTCCGAATTTCGAGGGCCGCGTCGGGCCGTTTAATTCGCAGGGCGGCTACGACTTGATCGTTTCGGTTAAGCCGGACGATCCGAATGTTATTTGGATCGGCGGCACCAATCTTTATCGCTCCATTGACGGCGGCCAAACCTTTACTTTTGACGGCGGTTATTTCGCGCCGGACGTCATTGGATTGTATGAAAATCACCACCCGGATCAGCACTCCATCGCTTTTTATCCAGACGCCCCCAATTCCATGATTTCCGGACATGACGGCGGGCTTTCGTTTACCAACAACAACCTCGAAAACCCGCAGACCTGGACTTCGCTCAACAACGGCTACCTGACCTCGCAATTCTACGCTATCGCCATCGATCCGCTGCCCGGCTCCGATTTGATCGTCGGCGGTTTGCAGGACAACGGTTCCTGGGTGACGGAAAGCTCAGTCTTTGAATCACCCTGGAACGATCTTACCGGCGGCGACGGCGGGTTTTCGGCTGCGGCGCCAGGCGGTCTGCCGGTTTATACTTCCTTGCAAAACGGCACCGTCGTGCGAATTGAAGTCGATAACGGGCAACTCGTGGGCACGATAGTGCAACCGAGCACCCCAAACGGCGACGATGATTTTAATTTTATCACGCCGTTTGTGCTCGATCCGAACGATTCCCGCGTGATGTATATTTGCGTCAGCAACGGCGTCTGGCGCAACAGCAATCTGGAAGAAATCCCCCTTGGCAACGGCGACGTCACTTCAATCAACTGGACGTCCTTGAGCAATTCCGCGATTCCCGGCATGGTGGCGACGACGGTGGCGGTCGCGACAACTCCCGCGAACCGCGTTTATTTCGGCGCGACTGATTTTCAATTTGATACAAAATTGATTCGACTCGATAATGCGGAGACGAATCCCGCCGGGGTCGACATAACGCCGCCCGGCGTTCCCGGCGGTTCTGTAGCAAGTTCGGTTGGGATTAATCCTGATAACGGCGACGAGATCCTGGTGACTTTCGCCAACTACGGCATCGTCAATCTCTACCATTCGACGGATGGAGGCGCGTCCTGGACGACGGTGGAAGGCAATCTCGGCGGTGATGACGGGCCTTCGACGCGCTGGGCTTCCATTCTGCCTACTGGTTTTAATACAATGTACTTCGTCGGCACCAGCGTCGGGCTTTTTTCAACGAGTGCGATAAACGGAGAATCGACCAATTGGACGCAGGAAGGCGCTTCGACCATCGGTAACGTCGTCGTTGACATGGTCGTTTCGCGCAAGGGCGACGGTCTCGTTGCGGCGGGCACCCACGGACGCGGCGTTTATAGCGCAAACGTTGCCGTCGGCGCGGCGCAACTGGCCGTGGACGCGACCGAGCTGCAAATCGAAGCCAAGCCTGGCGAAAGCGGCGCAACGACTTTCACCATGTCCAACCCAGGCTCGGCTCCGCTGAATTTTGACGTGACCGCTTCCGGAAATTTTCCATCGAATTCTATTCCCAAGCTTTCAAAATCGAATCAAAAAGCGCCGCACCCCAAAAAGCTGGAAGCGATGCGACGATTGGCGGAGCGAAAAAACAGTTTGGGTTTTGATGAGAACGACATGCCCAACCGGCAAACCCTGAGTTCCGGTACAGACGTTATTACGCTGGACGACGGCAATGAGACGCCGGATACTTTTGTCGGCGTCAACGACAACCTGAGTTTTTTCTGGCTCAACTTTTTCACAGTGGCGCAGCAGGATTTTTCACTCGAAGCCGTTCAGGTTTATCTACGGACAGAATCCGCAACGACAAATCCGGTCGACGTAGCCGTCTTTGATGCAGACTTTAATACGCTTGTGAGCGGGACGGTCGACTTGGAGCTTTCCACGGACGGGCAGTGGTACACGATTAATTTTAATCCGCCGCTCAACTTTAGCGCGGGAGCGTCTTTTCAAATCGAGATCGGCGCAAGCGGAGACATTGTTTTTCCCGCCGGAACCGACCAAAGCGCCGCCGTCCCGAACAACAGCTTTTTCTTCGATTGGGACGCCTTCGACTATGTCAATTTAAACACGCAAAGCGGTTTTGAAAATGCGGCGTTTTTGATTCGCGCCATGGGGACGCTCTCCGGCGGAAGTAATGAACCGCCCGTGGCTTCGGGGACGATCTCAACACTGAACGCACAGGTCGGCGAAACCATTACTTTTGATGCATCCACTTCTTCCGATCCCGACGGCCAGATCGTGACTTACAATTGGAATTTCGGCGACGGCAATTCCAGTGCGCTGACGGTCGCCACGCACAGCTACGCGTCGCCGGGCACATTTGACGTGGTCTTGACCGTGACGGATGACGACGGCGCTTCTTCACAGGCTTCCGGGCAAGTTTCGATCACCCAGGCGGACAACCAGCCGCCGGTCGCAAGTGCAAACGTTTCGCCCAATCCGGCCACAGCGGGAGAAACGGTTACGTTTGACGGCTCAGGCTCCAGCGATCCTGACGGCCAGATCGTGACTTACAATTGGAATTTCGGCGACGGCAACACGAGCAATCAGCAGGTCGCCAACCACGCTTATGCTTCGACGGGAACGTTCAATTATTCGTTGACCGTGACCGACGATCGCGGCGGCAGCGCCCAAACTTCCGGACAAATTACGGTGAACCCCGCCGGGCCCCAGCTTTTGACCGTTACGCCAAGCGCAGGCTCCGTTCCCGCAGGCGGTTCGCAAGAAATTACCGTCACGCTGGACGCGAGCAGCCTCGCTGAAAACACTTACACGGGGCAGGTAAGCATCACCAGCAACGGCGGGGGGCAACAATTGGGATTGACGATGCTGGTACGTACGCCAGTGAGCGTTGATGACGAAGAAATCGCGCCGGAAACGTTTGCGCTGATGCAGAACTACCCGAATCCGTTTAACCCGCAAACCCGGATTAGCTACGCTTTGCCCGAACGAGCGGAAATTCAACTCACGATTTACAATTTGCAGGGTCAATTGGTGAAAACGCTGTTCAAAGGCGAAAAAGCGGCGGGTGCGCACAACGTTACCTGGAACGGCAGGGACGTGCGCGATCAATTGGTCGGCAGCGGGCTTTACATTTATCGGCTGGAGACCGTCACCGGAAGCAACGCCGGAACGGTTTTGAGTCGTAAGATGACGTTCGTCAAGTAGCGATTCTTGAAATGCCGCGTACCCAATAAGTACGCGGTATTTCGTTATTCATTTTCTTCTCACAGCTATTCAAACGCCGGCAGGATTTGCGTGCCAATGAGGCTGAGCAAGGCTCTTTCCTGCGCGCTGGCGTCAGCTTGCGCCAAGCGAAAAAGCGAGGTCGCGACGATTGTCGTATTGAGAGCAGGAACGTTAAAGATAAACTGCCCGCCGTATCCCCAGGCAAAATAAACGTCATGTCCGGCCGCATTTCCCACCCACCAAAGCAAGCCGTAGCTCAAATTTTGAATTGACCCGAAAGTCGCGGTCCCGTTGACGAGGTTGGATTGTGATTCATCAACCCACGCTTTTGGAACGATGGATTTCTCGCCGGACGTCCCGTTCTGCATAAATAAAAACCCAAATTTCGCCATATCTCGCGGGCGAAGTTGCAGTCCCGCTCCGCCGTTAAAGTACGACCGCGAATCCTGCTCCCAATCATTGTTCGAAACGCCAAGGGGAGCAAACAAATGCTCATCGAGAAATTCCTGCGTCGACATGCCGGAAGCTTCAGTGAGAATAACGGACAGGAGGTGAACGGCGCCGGAATTATAATTAAATATCCCGCCAGGCGGCGCTGACAGGTCTTTGTCGAGCACATAGTTAATGTGATCGCCGGAGCCGGCCCAGGCGCTGTATTCTCCCCCGCCGGATTCATCCCATTCAAAACCGCTGGTCATGGTCAGCAGGTGCTTGATTTTGATATCCGCCTTTTCGCCGCCGAGTACACTCGCTTCACCTGGCATAAAGTTCGAAATCGGCTGTTCTCTATCCTGAATAACTCCTTCACGAATCGCAATGCCAACCAGCGCGGAAATGACGCTTTTGGTGACGGATCGCACATGATTCAGACTGTTGGCCGTATTGCCGTTGAAATAGTTTTCTGAAACAAGGTAGCCGTTGCGGACGATGAGCAGGCTTTGAATGTTGGCAAGATTTTCTGCTGCTTTCAGGGCATTCTCAAGTTTGTTTTTATCAATATTTTGTGTTTCAGGAGGCGCGGTTTGCCATTCTTGCGAAAGATCGAGGGGTAATTGTAAGTCGGGGACGGGCGGCGAGGTCGGCGAATCATTACACCCGATTGAAAACAAGGAGACCGTTAAAAGAAAAAAAATGTATCGTTTTTTCATGTTTAAATTATCCTCGAGTGTGTAACAAACTACAGCCAGGCGCGAACTTTTTTTTGAATGTCGGATTCTCAAAGATGTTCCAGGCGTGTTGCAATATCTATCGCAACAATCGGTATTTGAAAATTATTCGTTGGATAATTGTGAATGCGGCGGGAGTTGTGGGAAAGCTTGAAACGGCCGTTCGCGAGAAACGCTCGGCTTGTGAGACTTTTCTGTCCGTTAATTTCGGATAATGCGGGCGCGCTGAAATCCTCTGGCTTTCACCCGCCCTAGAATTTTCTGAAGCTCTCGGTAGTTCCGTCCCGAATCTACGTAAACGGCATATCCGTTTTGAAACTGCTTCAGTTTTGCATTTATGCGATATTTGCGAAGCTGTTGAATCGTCGCCGCTGCGCTTTCTTTTGAAATATTGCTCTCAACCAGAATCGCCGGTTTGTTAAAGTAAATGACATTGGTAGACGGAACGTCTGCCTGGTTGACGACAACGATGCGGTTCCCGCCAAACATCCATTGAAACGTGCTCTCTGTTCTTTGCGAAACTGAACCCGGGGTCGTGATCCAGATCCATAGAACTTGACATCCGGCCAGAAAAGCGATGAGCTTTACTATTCTGTTCATGAACTTCCAATACGGCACTGGGATGTGAATAACTTTTCCCATAGTCTAACGGAAGAAGATTCCGATGATATTCAAAAGCCCCAATATTTGGATTATTGCCGCAATCACCCCGAAGGCCGTCGTCGGCTGTTTTCGTTTTGGCGGCAAGGGCCACCTCTCTTTGACCGTGGTGTTGGTAATTCTATACTGTTCGTTATTGCAGCAAATTTCACTCATCACTTTCCTCCCGGATCAGGTCAAATTTGATCTAAAGATGATGCGCTCGATTTATTGCGAAAAGCTTGGACGCGGCTGACTTAGGTTCGGAAATGAAGGCGGAAACGTACAATCCCCGGTAGAAGAAAACTTTCGCATATCAGTTTTCGAAAAAATAAAGCGGCGTCAAAGCAAAGTCAAGCCGAAACTCTCCGAGGGTCGAATGCACGCAGGCCGCGCTGAACTCCCAGGAAAATTCTTCGCCTGCCAAAACCCTGCTTAGCGCTTCAGTTTTTAGGTAGACAAATTACAGCTTCCACACTTGTTTTCTTTCAAAAAAAGCCCTACATCTTAGGCCGTTCTTCGAACCCAAAAGCGCCAAAACCAGTGTTTGCCGCTGAACCAAACGAAAGCTCATAAATGAAAAAAATCGTTCTTATCGCTTTAAGCGTTTTTTTGCTCTCAGACTCGCTCCACAGCCAGCAGACCGCGACGATTAGCGGCTATATCAAGGATGAACAGTCAGGGGAAACCTTAATCGCCGCCAACGTTTTTCTTGCGGAAACGCGACGCGGCGTTGCAACGAACTACAGCGGGTACTACCGCCTGACCGGGGTCGCTCCCGGCGAATACACCCTTGTCGTTTCATACATCGGCTACAAGACCCACCGCCAGAAAGTCAAGGTGAGCTCCGGCCAAGGCAGGCGCATCGACGTCGAGTTAGAATCGGATTTTCTCTACTCCGAAGAACTGGTCGTGGAAGCGGAAAAAACCATCGCCGAAGAGAAGCCAATCGGGCTCTCAACCGTGCCGCAAAAACTCATTCAAGAATTGCCCGCCGTCCTGCAAGCGGACCTTTTTCGTTCGATTCAACTCCTGCCGGGAATCAAGTCCGCTTCCGATTTTTCCAGCGGCCTCTATATTCGCGGCGGCAGTCCGGATCAGACGCTCATTCTGCTTGATCGCACGACCGTTTACAATCCGTCCCACTTTTTCGGCTTTTTCTCTACGTTCAACCCTGACGCGATTAAGGACGTGCGTATTTACAAGGGCGGCTATCCGGCGGAATACGGCGGGCGGCTCGGTTCCGTGATCGACATTTACAACCGTGACGGCAACCGCAAGGAATTTCAAGGCAGGACGAGCCTCGGCTTGCTTTCTTCACGCCTCAACCTGGAAGGGCCGGTTTCAAACGGCTCCTGGATGCTCGCGATGCGTCGTTCTACGCTGGAGCCGCTGCTTGCAGCGTTGCGCGACCGCTACGACGACGTGCCTGACGCTTTTCATTTTATCGATTTGAACGGCAAGCTTAACTACGACGCGACGCCGAACGACAAGATTAATCTCGCTTTCTATTCCGGCACGGACGTGGTCGAATTTCCGTTCGCGGACGACGCGGAGTTTAACCTGAATTACGGCAATCGCACCGTCAGCGCCAACTGGACGCACCTTTTTTCCAAGAAGACGTTTTCCGCTTTCACCGCGACCTATTCTCACTATTTCAGCAATCCAGACCTCGTCATTGGCGGGACGGAATTCGCGCGAGAAAACACCGTGACGGACGTCTCAGTCAAGGGAGACGTTGACTACATTTTAGACGAAAAGAATCAATTTAAAGCCGGATTTTGGGCGGGCGGTCTCGATCTCACGATTCGCGAAAGCTTTGATCAGCAGCAAACTTTCGAGCAATTAATCGACGCTTCATACGTTTCAGCCTACGCAGAATACACCTGGAAGCCGACGGTGCGCTGGATCGCCAAGGGCGGCGTACGCGGCAGCTTTTTTTCGGCGGGCGATTATTTTCGCGCAGAGCCGAGACTGTCTCTCGAAAACGTTTTCACGGATCGCGTGCTTTTTCAGGCCGCCTATGGACGCTACTACCAATTCCTGACCCTCATCACCAACGAAGCTTTTACCGGCTTTGACACCTGGCTGACGACGGACGTCGGCGTGCCGCCCGCCTGGGGCGATCAGTTTGTTCTTGGCATGAAAACGCGCCCGAAAGACGGCTACGTTTTTGATGTTGAACTGTACTATCGCACGATGCGCGATTTATTCGAACTCAACCCGCGCCTGCAGGATGTGGCCGGACTGGAATACGTCGACTTTTTCCGATTCGGCGAAGGCTACGCTTACGGCGCTGAGTTTTTTCTGGAAAAAAGACGCGGCAGATTGAACGGCTTTATCGGCTATACTTGGGGAACGAGTCGTCGCGAATTTCCGGGTTACAATAACGATGAACCCTACCCGCCGAAACACGACCGCATCCACGACACGAACATCGTGATGAATTTCGATCTCTCAAAAAAGTGGCGCGCGACCGGCGTGTTTAACTATGCGACCGGGCAGGCTTACACGGAAGTTCTGGGCAGCTATACAGTCTCGCCGCCCACTGGCTCAACCGAACGTTCGCCGTTTATCGTCGGCAGCTTAAACGCTGCGAGACTGCCTGCGTATCACCGGCTTGATCTTGGATTTACGCGCTTCGGCAAGTTTTTCGGCTTTGGCGAGTACCAACTGCAATTTCAGGTCATCAATCTCTACTCGCGCCGCAATCTCTGGTTCTACGCTTATGACTTTGACGAAAACCCGATCATCCGCGAAGACGTCCGGATGCTGCCGATTATTCCGAATATTTCGTTTTCAGTGGATTTCTGAGTTAGGCTGAGGACTATTAGGTTTTTAGACTGTAGGCAAGAAGACAATTTTTGTCGAGTTCAATGACCACAAAATGACGACGAGGTCAAATGACAAATATGCATAACCATAGTCTGACACGACATTTTCGGCAAAGCCAACATTTCACGAAAAAATCAATGACGATAAATGACGGCGAAGTCAAATGACAAATACAAAAAATAGAATTCTCGAAATTTTCGCGCTTCTTAGCCTTGCATTTTTCGCGGGCTGCGACGTTTCCACCCAGGATCGTTTTATTTCTGAGTACGTTGTCGAAGCCTATCTTTTTGCTGGCGAAGACATGCCGGACGTACGCATTTCTCGTACGGTGCCTTTTGGTACGGCTTACAATTTTGACGAGCAGGCCGTTTCCGGCGCTACGGTTAACATTCGCTTGTTAGATGAGAACGGCGCGTTGGTCCGGGAACATCCATACACTGAAGTTTTCGGACGCGGCGTATATAGCACGCCTTTTTCAAGCTCGCAGGTAGAGCCGCGCGGGGTTTATGAGCTGGAGGTAAATTTCGCCAACGACGGCACGGTGCTGCGCGCCACTACCATCGTCCCGGACACTTTTTCCATCGTATCAACCATGCTTGATACGATCCCTTACCTTGCGACGGAGCAACTGGAAGTTGACGTTACGCCGAGCCTTTATCCGGGGCGGCAAAATATGTTCATTTTTTCCACCGAAGCTGAAGACGTGCGCTACGAAAACCTGACGCCGTTTTTGCGGGACATTATCGACGAGGATGAATCGATCGAAGAATTTCGCATCAATGAATCGCCGATCATAAACGAGGGGAATTTTGACGTCAATCCGAACGGCACGATCACCATTCGCGTGCCGTGGATCGCGATTGCGTTTTTGGGCAAGAACACCGTCACCATCAACGCCGTGGACGACAATATTTTTGACTTTATCACCAGCCAAAATATTCAAGCCATGCCGTCCACCCTGTCGCCGGGCGAGATTCCCAACGTGGTCGACAATATCGAAGGCGGAACCGGCGTTTTCGGCAGTTTTGCGCGCGTGAGTTCGGAGATTTTTGTTTCCACGCCGAGATAGCCGGTTAAAAATCGAAAAATATCGAAGGCGTTTTGATCAGACTCGCGACTACCATTTTTTAGGATGGCGGCGAGAATGCATGACAGCTATGATAACAATTTTTTGAGGTGAGATTTTATAAACAACCCCATAAGGAAATCGCTTAGTCCGACATCTTCGAACGCCGTCTTGAATGAGCGTCCAGGCTTCCGGGTATCGAACAATTCGGTCAATCGTTCTTTGAACTTCTGCGGCAAATTCAAACCCCAAGCCTTCACGTTGTTGATTTTAGTATTGAACCGCTTCGATGTACTCAGTTTCAGCGATTTCTAAAAACTCAACTTCCATCCTGAGAAAGCCTGTTGATCTTTTGAAAAACTTGTTCTGCCGGGATGGTTTTCATTTCGCCGCGTGAAAGTGCTGAAATACGATCTGAAATTTCCTGCGTCCACTCATTCTCGTATTCATTTTTCATCGAAGAATCAAAGCTTGTGAACAACTCTTCGATCAACTCAGCGCGCTCTATCGGGGGAAGCTTTAACGCATCGAAAAGAATTTTTTCAGTCGCAGTACTCATGATTTTTTGCTCTTTTTCAAAAATATCTTTTGGGTAGTTTCATAATAAGGCGCTCTGCTTCCAAAATCAAGCATCGGGACTTGACATGTGGGCCCGTTTGCCTTTCCAAATGCACTTATCATCGCAAGCTGAATCAATAATACGGGATCGAAGAATCGACTTGCATCGACCATTGCTGAATGCCGCCGCGCATGTTTGAGACGTTTGCAAAGCCTTGCGATTCCAGAAATTGACACACTCGCACGCTGCGCTGGCCGGAGCGGCAGTAAACGACGATCTCATCTTCTCGCTTCAATTCTTCAAAACGCCCTTGAATTTCCCTCATTTTGATATGAACGGAATTCTCAATTGTGCAAAACGCGACCTCGTGATCTTCCCTGACATCGAGTAAAAGAACTTGATCTCCGGCTTCGATTTTGTCTTGCACCTCGCGGGGCTCAATTTCCTGCATGTTTGCTCCTCATGTTTTCCCTGGAATTGTAGAAACGCGACCTATCGCGCTCTACCTGTTTGAAACTATTTCCCTGCCATTTTTTAGCGTATGCGCCAACAATCCGGCGATGTTCCACGCATCGTCGTGGCCGCGATGATGCGTGCCTTCAAGCGGCAACCCGACACTCGCTAAAGCATTAGCCATGCTGTATTCTTGCGGCAGTCCGCGGCTAACGGCAAACAATGTTTTTACGTTCAAGTGCTGGCGGTTAAACGGGTACTTCGCATTCAAAGCTTCGCAACTTTGCTGCACCATTCTGCGGTCGTAGTCGCCGTAACTCGCCCACAGTCGCGAACGTGAACTATACTCCCGCATCAAGATTTCACAGGCCGTTCTCAAGGAAACGCCGCCGTCAACGTCTTCCTGCGTCAGGCTGGTTAATTTGGTGCAAAAATCACTGACGGAAGAGCGCGTCGGGCGCACGAGAATGCTGCGCTTGCCTTCGGGTTGAAGCGTGGCCACGTCGACGAGAACCAGTCCAAATTCAATGATGTCGCTTTTCTGGTCGGGCGGCGCAGGCCCGGACCAACACGTCGCTTCAATATCAACAACGAGAATTTTATCGAGCAGTCTCGGCACTTAGGACAATCGCTCCTTCATGGCTTTTATCACCGCTTCAGAGCGAGAACTGACGTGCAGTTTCGCATAAATATTCTTCAGATGAAAGCGTACGGTCGGGATGCTGATGAAAAGCTTGGCCGCGATGGCTTTGTCGGGAAGACCTTCCGTAAGCGCTCGCAAAACGTCGAGTTCGCGCTCTGAAAGAGTTGCGGTATAGTTGGTCGTTTTCTTTTGCGCTCGAAAATAACTCAGCACTTTTTTCGCCACTTCGCTGGACATGGGCGCGCCGCCTTCGTGCGCCTCGCGAATCGCTTCCGAAAGCTTGGAAGCGGAAGAATTTTTCAGCAAGTATCCAACGGCGCCCGCACGCAGCGAATCAAAAATACGATCATCGTCGCTGTAATTGGTCAACATGAGAATCTTCAGATCGGGAAGTTCTGTCTTGAGTTTTTCCACGCACTCGATGCCGGTCGTTTCGGGCATATTGACGTCCATCAAAACCACGTCGGGCGTGTCGTCGATGATGGTTTCGAGCGCGTGGGCGCAATTGCGGTAAGTCGCGATGCACTCAAAGCCGTCCGAGTTCTCCACCAGCCAGGAGACGCCCTCCCGCACTTTGCCGTCATCGTCAACAATAGCGACGGTGATATTTTTTTCTTTTGAATTCATACCATTTTCTCAATTCGTGAAGGGCGCAACCACGGTTACCTGCGCGCCTTCTCCGGTGCGTGAAACGATTTCACAGCGGCCGCCCAGCTTTTCAGCACGAGCGCGCATATTGTAAAGCCCGTTTCCCTCGCGAGGATTCTTTGCATCGAATCCTCGTCCTTCATCAGTAACACGCAGAACGATGTTCGACTTTTGACGAACGAGCGTAACGGTCATCGACGGACTTTCGGAATATTTAGCCGCATTATGCACCGCCTCTTTTGCAATCAAAAGCAGGTTTTGTCGTTTTTCCGGGTCGAGCGATTTTGCTGCAAGTTCTTGATCGACATCCAACGTGAGCTTAATCCCCTTGGCCAAACAAACGTCGTAGGCAAACGCGGCAAGGCGGTGTTGGAGCGCCGCCACCGAATCGTGCCGCGGATTGATCGACCAAACCACGTCGCTCATAGCCTGCGAAAGTTCCCGCGCCGCTTCTCCCATGCGCAAAACGGCGTCTTGGATTTCATTTTTACTTAAATCGCCCTCCGCTTTCGCCATCTTTTTCAACGTGATTTCCGAGAGCAGGCCAATGTGCGTCAATCCGGAGCCGATGTCGTCGTGCAGATCAGTTGCGATGCGGGCGCGTATCCTCTCAATTTCTAGCAAGCGGCGAACTCGGATTTGTTCAAAAACGATGATCACGCTCGCGACGACGATAAATTCCAATAAAATGAACCACCAGCGTTTCCAGAACGGCTCTTCTCCGACCAACTGAGATTCTTGCAATTCTGGTTCTTCGCCCGGAAATTCAAAAATCATCTTCTCGGATATGCTTGCTTCCGCACCCGATGAATTGGCAAGCGCCAAACATGACAGGCCGACGAAAATAGATAACGCCGCGAGCGTTTTGCAAAAAAACCGATTCAACATGACGCCATTCTATAAGATTCAGGGAATTGTCGCAAGTAATTTGTATGGTTAAAAAAGCATTGGTTTAAACTACAATTTTGTTAAAAAACAGACGTTTGATACAAAGCACGTTTAGCGATTGCCCAATCATCGACCTAAGCGTGGGACTGTCCAAAAACATAAAACTTGCAGAGCGATATACAACATATCGTAGGGGTTCAAGATTTTGAACCCCTACATATGGTATGTCTGCTATTCAGATTCCTTGTTTTTGGACAGCCCCGAACTACGGGCAAAACTAAAGATTTGCACTCCAGTTTTTAAAACTCTGGAGACGGCCTAATATTGTTGGAGGTAAGGAAATGAAAATCTTGAAGTACGTCGTTGGCGTCCTGATTTTGCTGTTCGTCGGTTTTTTTCTGATCGGCTTGATTTGGCCGAAATTTACTTACACTTCGCAGGTGATTGTCAACGCATCCGTCGAAAAATCGTGGGCTGTTTTTACCGACGAAACGAAAATGGCAGAGTGGATGCCGGGCTTCAAGAGCATTGAGAATATTAGCGGCGAGCCATTGCAAGTCGGCAGTGAGTGGAAACTGACCGTCGAGGATCAAGGCCAAATTTTTGAAATGACGGAGCGCGTCACCGCAGTCAAAGTGCAGGAAAAATACGCGTTTTGGCTGGACAACGACGTTTTAAACGCGAACGTTGAAATCTATTTCGCAGCCGTCGATTCCGCGACCACGGAAATTACCGCGAACACCCAAACCATTGCAAAAGGTGTGGTCTGGAAGTCGATGTTGTTTCTGATGAAAGGAAATATTTCAGAGCAGGATCAAGAAAATTACAATAATTTGAAACGCGTAATCGAGAGCAGTGATTATACGCCCAAAACAGAAGTTATGGAAAACCCCGGAACTCAGAGCGAGTAAATCGTCACGGTTCGATTGCCTGCATCGGCTATGGCCAGGCGCTTTTTTGAGGCTGCGAGCAAATGGCCTTTGCCGTAACGCCCCACCAGCTTTTGCGGGTTCTCACCCTTGGCGTCGAGACGATAAATCGTTTGTTTTTTTTGCAAAGAAAGCAAAATAAAAATATTGCCGTCGGCATCCACGCAGACGTCTGACCAGAGCGAATGCGGGATGTAACCGCTTTTCGATTCCAACACCCGGTTGCGTATTCTGTTGGTTTCTCGGATATCGGCCAATTCCGGAAAATCGAGAATCCGTTGAAAAACAAGCGCGCCGTCCTGGTAACACTGCAAAATCGGTTCGGTTTTGCGCAAAATATAAACGGCTCCCGCCGAGCCGCTGGCAACCAAAACGCTGTTTTTCATAAAATTCGGAACGCGCCCGCGAGCCAATTCGCCGCGTATTGACTGCGTTCGCGCCAATTGATCAGAAGCTTCCGCCGCCTCGCCGACATACCCCGCCAACCGCCCGTCTTGGTCGAACATAACCACCAACGAATCATGCGAAAAACCCTCAGCGCCGTGTAGAATTTCGCCGTCTTTGGTAAATTCAAAATCTCCAGGACTAATCGGGTACGAAATCACGGTTTTGCTGACAAGCTCGCCGGTTTTTCGCCATTCGAGCAACGCCGAATCTTTCGCGTCAATTGTAAATACCCTCTCTTCGGAGACGCCCATTGCGACAGCTTCCGCTCTGCCGCGTTCGGTGCTTGTTGCTCTGGAAAATGACTGCAGCTCTTTGCCGTCTTGCCCAAACGCCGTGATGCGCCCGCTGTCTTGCATCAGCGTGTAAAGCACCCCGTCGTCGTCAAAGCCGATGGCCGAGAGCGGGCTTTCGGCGTCAATTTCAAATTGCGACGCGCCGCTAAAATGCGATTCTTCCTGAAAATGAACTTTTTGATTTTGGTGAAAATTTGAAGTGCAGCCGGATTGCGCTGCGGCAAAGAGCCAAACGGCAAAGGCGAGAATGTAGGGTCGGTATTTCATAACGTTTGCGACGGCGTTTGTGTCATTTTTCATGAAAAATTTCACTACCTGACACTTTTTGTATAGGCTTCTATAACTGGCGAAAAAGGCCGGAATTGTCATGCTGAAAGCATCTTTTTTGATCCGACCCTTGAACTTTTGGGCATGATCTGTACTGGGCGATAACAAAGATTTTGCTTCGCCGGCCTTCGGCTTTGCAGATTGACAAAACGAGGCCTTTCGACGGTTCGAAAATGCAGTTTACAAAAAAATGTCAGGTAGAGAGTGAAAAATAAAAACGCCGCCGCCTCAACGCAAGCTGTTTATGGTTTCGGCTTTTTCTTCTCAAACTGTTGTTTAAATTCATCTTTAGTGGCGGACAGAACCCTGACTTGAATGACTCCGGCCATCACCATATCAATTTTTTGCGCGGCAGCGGTTGAAAGATCAATCACACGGCCTTTGGTAAACGGCCCGCGATCGTTGATTTTAACAACGACGGATTTTGTGCTGTCTTCCCGAACGACGCGGACGTACGTGCCGAACGGAATCGTTTTGTGCGCCGCGGTGAATTTTGTTTGATCAAAGATTTCGCCGCTCGCGGTCGTCCTCCCTGTGAACTTCTTGCCGTAATAAGAAGCCTTGCCGCTGTCAAGCACCGCCGCCTTCTTTTTTTCATTTTGCGGCTGGACTAATGAAAATCCGGCTGCACGAAATTCAGCATCGTCATTTTTTGGAGCGTCGGTTCTTGGCAAAAACTGAGTGAGCGCAAAAAAACACAAACCTGCAGCGAACAAAAGTCCGGCGTGATTTGAAACAGCATTGGCAAGAAGGTGTGCGGAATCCTGGACAAAACGTTTCATAACAACCCCTCGCTTGAAACAGTCCGTCAACAATTAAGGAATTTTAACGCCTTTCAGATTGGCAAGCGCATAGGTGCGGCAGGCGATGAAAATATAAGGCGATTTCAGTGAAAAAACTCAAGGATAAAATGAATCATCATCTTGAAGTTTTTGTAAATTACTGCTATTTGAATTGCCGCCGAAACTCCTTCTCCGTTGCACGCCGCACAACCACATTCGCCAGCCCTTCCTGAATCATGCCGATGCGCCGGGCGCCGGCAGTCGAAAGATCGATCACCCGGCCTTTGACAAACGGCCCGCGATCATTGATTTTGACCACAACGGATCGTTCGTTGTCGGTTCTGACCACGCGAACATATTGCCCAAAAGTCAACGTTTTGTGCGCGGCGGTGTACTTGTTGTGGTTGAATATTTCGCCGCTTGCGGTCTTTCTGCCCGTCCAGCGCTTGCCGTAGAATGAAGCGATCCCGCGATCTAAAATCCTGGAAGATTTTCTTCTGGTCTTCTTTTCGGCCAAACCTGGCGACCGGGACGCTCCGGCGAAAAGAAATTCCGTGTTTTTCTCAGCCGACGTTTGTTCGGTTGTGTTGAATTCGGCGGTAAAATGATTGAGCGCCAAAAAACACGCCCCGAGCGCGAAAAAGAGCTTGGTCCAAAAACGAACGATCCCGAGCAGGAACGCCGAAAAACCCCGCAGAAAAAAAGCCATGATGATTCCTCAATGATGCAGTCCTTGGCAGAAAACTCATAAACGTCCTGGGTTCAATTAGGAACGCGCGGCAGGGCATGCAGAAGTTGAACGCAAGAGATGGCGCAATCTTAAAAGTTGCTTTTTGTGTTTAACATTTACTTTACCAGCAACCCTGACAGGGCTCCGAGCCCTGTCAGGGTTAAATGCAGCTTTGCAGAAAACGTCCGGCGAATCCCTCAATGCCGACGCCGACGCGCCCGGGCATGATTTTTTGCGCCAGAGTGAGCATTTCGTCGCGGTATGCCAGCATGACAGAATCTGGACTGACTGTAGACATGGCTTGCGGCAGGGCCGTTTTCCGGGTGCGTTTTCCGGCTGCTGAGCCGTCGCCGCCGATGAAATGATCGATCACAACGCCGTCGGAACATTCCGCGATTTTTGTAAAAAAAGCCTCCGGCGCTTGAATCGGCAACAGCGGCGAGGCGGTGATGATCACGTTGAGCCCTTCGTTTTTCAACTTTTTTGCGGCGGCAAATCTTTTTTCAACTGAACTCGCGGGCGGCGGCAGGCCGGGCATGCGGTCGCGGTCGCTTTCGATGGAAATATGGCAGCGCACTTCGCAGCTTGCAGCGAGTTTCGGGTAAATTTCAAGGTAATCCAAAATACGGTGTGTGTGCGTTTGTAGAATCAGCACGTCCGGCGGCATTTCGAGCATGGCGGACAGAACGTCGTGAGAAATTCTGTACTTTGATTCCTGCGGCAAGAAGGGGTCGGTTGAACTGGACATGAAAATCGAAAAACCATTGGGATGATCATGCCCACGACGACGCTCGACGTCATACTGCGCAAGGTAGCGTTCGGCGGCGTTTTGCTTAACCTCTAAAAAATCGCCCCAAGGCCTGCCTCGCGTGAGAAAATAATTGTGCTGAACATAGCACCCGACCCCGCAAAGCGCATGGCCAAATGTGCAGCCAACGTAGGGTTGCAAAGAATGAGATGAGACGGTTTGCAAATAGCCGGTGGTGCGGGTGAGAATGCTTTTGACATTTTTTACGGTGACTTGCAGCGGCACAGTGTTTTTGGCTGGATGAACGGGGTTTAGTGGATGGTTTTGGCCGATTATAGAAGACAGAGCTGAGGGGCTGTCTCAAAACATAATATTTTTTAGTGCGCGACACAACATGTCGTAGGGGTTCAAAATTTTGAACCCCTACATTTGGTATGCCATTCATTCAGAGACCATGTTTTTGGACAGCCCCCTACAAAACTTTCTATGCTTCCGCGACCGGCTCTTCGGGCAGGAAATTGGCGGCGTCGACGCGGCGGCGCTGGCTCTGCATTTCACGCCATTGCTCCGCCAAATCGGAACTGTCGCCGCCGGATTTTTCTCGCTCAAGCATCATCTGCTGCACTTCGGCAATGCGCATGTCGAGCATGATGATTTGCAGTTTCGCCAGACAATCCGCCGCCCATTTCTTGTAATCTTCCGGGACGCCCGCACTTTGGGACTCAAGCAAGACGACCTGCGTGACAAACTCGACAATTTTCGGCTCGGTGAAGTAATGCACAAACTCTTCCGGCTCCGGGCGCACATCGTTGTCATAAAGCTGGAAAATGACCGTTGCGATGAGCTGAAAATCATCGTTATAAAAATCGGTCAACTCCATAAAACTGAAGATGAACGGGATGGCCTCCCAATAAATCAGCATGATGCGGATGATCTCTTCCTCCACCGCGCGGCTGTGTTCGGCGAAACCTTTTTGTCGCTCATCCTGGAGCCGCACCTCAACTCGGGCGCCCGGGCGTTTTCGGCGGCGCTGGTGCAATTTGCGCACGCGCGCGATTTCTTCCCAAAGCACTTCTTCCGCCATTTTCAGCTTTTCGGCGTAAATGCGCACCTTTTCCTGGCGCTCAATGCCGTCGTGGATCCGGGCCAAAGTGTTGATAATGGAATGGAGTCGTTCGGTTTTCTCCGCCGGTTCCGTTTTGGCGGTGACACGCCTGGTTTTGTAATCGAGCAGCGGCGTCGCTTCGGCTAGCTTTTCGCGCAGAGCATCAATGCCGTGCTGCTGCACAAAGCTGTCCGGGTCTTCCCCTTCCTCCATTTCGGCGACCATGACGTCAACGCCCTGCTCCACCAAAATATCAGCGCCGCGCAGTGTAGCCGCCGAACCTGCGGCGTCACTGTCGTAGAGCAAAGTCGCGTTTTTGGTGTAACGGCGAATCAGCCGCGCTTGCAGCTCCGTCAGCGCCGTTCCCGAGGTCGCGACGATGTTGCCTTGACCGGCCAGCGAGACGCGCATCACATCGGTGTAGCCTTCCACAAAAATGACCCGGTCATGCTCACGAATCGCCTCTTTCGCCTGAAAAAGGCCGTACAAAATGTTGCTCTTGTGGTAAACTTGCGTTTCGGGCGAGTTGACGTATTTCGGCGACTCTTTTTCCTCCGTCAATCGCCGCCCGCCGAACGCCACGACTTTGCCGGAGAGATTGATGATCGGAAACATAACGCGGTGGCGGAAACGGTCGTAACACCCGCCTTTTTCGCGCTCGTTCAATAGCCCGGCGTTTTTGAGATGTTCGGGATCGAGCCGTTTTTCCTTTGCGCGCAGCAACAGTGCGTCCCAACTGTCCGGCGCATAGCCGACGCCAAAAGCGCGAACGTCATCGTCAGTAAAATCGCGGTTGTACAAATATTCTCTGGCGATTTTTCCCTGCTCGGTGAAAATCTGTTCGTGAAAAAAAACCTGCGCCAGTTCGTTGGCGTAGTAAAGCGCTTCACGCTCCTGGAGTTGGTTGTTGTCCAACTCTTCGTGTTCGGGAATGGTGATTCCGGCGCGTTTGGCGAGAATGCGCGCCGCTTCAGGAAAATCGACGCTCTCCTCGCGCATGACAAAAGTAAAAACGTTGCCCCCGGCGCCGCAGCCAAAACAGCGGAAAATCTGCTTGTCGCCATTGACGCTGAAAGACGGCGTTTTTTCCGGGTGGAACGGGCACAGGCCAAAGTGATTCGTGCCGCGCTTGCGCAGGGTGACGTAATCCGAAACCACGTCCACAATGTCGGAGGCGTTGCGGATGTCATCGACGAGATTTTCAGGGATGAACGACATTCAGATTTACCACCGCAGTTGAACTTGCCCGCCTCTGCTCCAGGGGCGCACCGACCAGCCAAAGCGAGATGGCCGCTCGCCTGCATTTCCATTGCGCTTTGCAATTAACTTGCTCGCGGAATCCACGCTCAAAATCGCCACCAGCGCCCCGAGGCTGACGTCTGTCAGCCAATGTGCATTGTCATACATGCGCGCAAACGCAGTGCTGGTCGCGCCTGCGTAGAGAATCGTTTTCAAAAAAATATTTTCAGTTTGTCTGGCAAAAACATGCGAAGTGGCAAAAGAAACGATCGTATGGCCCGAAAAAAACGACACGTACGGTCTTTCATTTTGAAACGGCTCAAATGCGTGCGGGCCGCGATCTGCAATCGGACGTCCTCTGCCGACGGAAATCGAAGTCACCGTTTGATAACCGCCCGCCGGGAGAAGCGAAGCTGTGAGGATAACGCACGATTCGCGCAACCACTCGCTGCCCGTAATGAGGCTGATTCCATAAAGCCCGCCCGTCAAAACGGTGACTGTCATCGGCTCGCCGTAATCGTTGCCGATTTCCGCTATTTCTTTAAATGTTTTGCTTCGATGACGCTGCACATAATCGTGAATTTCTTCATCAAATAGCGACAAAGCCGCCGTCCCGGCCATGACGCCGCCGAATGTCACCCACTGTTTTTTGTCCCAGCGAAACGGCGAAGTGAGCACATGTCCGGTGCCGTGAACAACTGAGCCGACGTCTTGGCCGATCTTCGCCGGGATCGACTTCTTTTGTCCTAAAACGCCTTGCGTCAGCGAAAAAATGAGAAACGCTGTTATTGTTTGTATTTTTAAACGAGCCATGGAAATTCGTCCATTTATTTTAGCGTTAAAAGAGAATCTGTCCTTAGATTGCAGAGGATATTCGAAGGCATTATGAATAGCAATGAAATAAAATCCGATTCGTTCCTAAATAAATGAAAGCCGCGTGATTTCAACAGCAGACGCACTATCTCAAACTCAGCGTAAGACAACGGAACCATGTACACAACTCAACAAACAGATCGTCTTGACAGCACTTCAGAGATTAGCCTGAACGCCATAAAAGAAAAAGCCAAAACAATCTCAGAAAAATTTGATCCTGAAAAAATAATTTTGTTCGGTTCTTACGCATCAGGAACGCCCACGCCTGACAGCGACGTGGATTTACTTGTTATCATGGAGACGGAGCGTCCGACGTGGGATTTGGCCGTTGAAATCTTAGCATCGCTAAAACACTCTTTTCCTATTGACGTTGTCGTCCGAACGCCGAAGGAGATTAAAACAAGACTCAAGCAGGGCGACTTTTTTGTTATGGAGATTATGGAGCAAGGAAAGGTCATTTATGAGCGCACTCGTCTCTGAGTGGATCGAAAAGGCCGAAGGTGACTATACGAGCGCACTCAGGGAATATCGCGCAAGAAAACGGCCCAACTTTGACGCCGCCGGCTTTCACGCCCAGCAATGCATTGAAAAATACCTCAAGGCCTTGCTTCAAAAACACAAAATTCGATTTGCCAAGACGCACAACTTATTAGCTCTGAAAGAGATGTGCGCCCCACTAACGCCCGAGTTAGAGTTTTACAATGAAATGCTGGCTTATCTAACCCATTTTGCGATCGCCTTTCGCTATCCAGGCGAAACAGCCACGCGAAGTCAGGCCAAACACGCTGTAAAAGCAATGAAAGAAATACGGTCTGTTTTAAGAGTCGCTTTAACCCTTGAAAACTAGGAAGTTGCCAAATAGCGTCTCAAGCGAAACAAAACTATCGGAGAAGAAGAAATGCGTAACAGGCTTTTGCTTTGTATAATCGCTTTTGCAGCCGCGACGGCCCAGGCGCAACACAAAAGTTTTTCGAAATTAACGCCTGAGTCTGGCCTCATGTTGCAAGGCCATGCGCGCGGCGTTGCATTGGCGGATTACGATAACGACGGCCTGCTCGATATTTACATCGCGCAGGAGAAAAAAGGCAACGCGTTGTTCAAGAATCTCGGCGATTTGCAGTTCGAGAACGTCACGGAATCCGCCGGACTTGACGAGCTTCTGAAAAACCACCGCGTCGGCGTTTGGGCGGATTATGACAATGACGGATTCGCCGATCTTTTCGTCGCCGGGACGGAAGCCTACCGCATTTATCGCAACACCGGCGACGGCGCTTTTGAAAACGCCACTGAAAGCGCCGACTTGTTTAACCGCGAACGCATCCACGCCGCGATGTGGGGAGATGTCAATAACGACGGGTTTATCGACCTTTACACCGCCAATTTTAACGAAAAAAACACCCTTTTTCGCAACGAAAAGAACGGCGCTTTTGTGAACGGCACAACGCCGTCCGGCATTCGCGATCCTTACAGCGCGGCCATGGGCGGCGCGTTCGGCGATTACGATAATGACGGCGATCTCGATCTCTACCTCGTCCACGACGCCAACCAACCATTTCGCCTGTTCAGAAACAGCGGTTACGGTTATTTCACCGATGTTTCGCGACAAGCGGGAGTGGATCTGGAAGCGATGGGCATGGGCACGGTGTTCGCCGATTTTGACAATGACGGCTGGCTCGATATTTACATTACCAATCTCCACCCAAATGCGATTTTTTTCAATAACCAAAACGGCTCTTTCGCCAACACAACGGAATCTTCCGGCGTCGGCGACGTCGGCATGGGCTGGGGCACGGTCGCGTTCGACTATGACAACGACGGCCTGCTCGATATTTTCGTCGCCAACGGCAGCCGCTTTCACCACCCGCCGCACGACAACGTGCTCTACCGCAATCTCGGCGACCGGAAATTTGAAAACGTGACCCTCCCGGCTGGTTTATCCAGTCTGCGCGACGGCTGGTGCGCCGCCGCCGGGGATTTGAACAATGACGGTTTTCAAGACTTGATCCTGACCAACTGGAACGATGAATTCGTGGAAGTTTTCGTCAACAACGGCAATGAAAACAATTATTTAAAAGTCTCACTCGACGGCGCCACGTGCAACCGTTACGCAATCGGCGCGCGCGTTCGCATCGTCTCGGACGGCGATGAGCAAATTCGCGAACTTTCCGGCGGCTCAGGATTTCTATCGCAGGATTCGCCGGTTTTGCATTTCGGCCTGAATCAGAGGACGATGATCGATACGCTGCAAGTTTTCTGGCCGGGGGCGGGCGCGGAGACTTTGACGAATGTGGAAACGAACCAAACCGTGCATGTCGTCGAAGGCAGTCCGACCTCGGTTGAAACGCTGGAAAATGCGCCGCCGCAATCGCTCGTTTTGCATCCCAATTACCCGAATCCGTTTTCCACGTTGAAACAAACGCCGGGCACGACCTTCCGTTTCGAACTGGCACAGCCAGGCTCTATTGAACTCGCCGTGTTTGACGTCACAGGCCGTCAAGTGTACAAATTGTCCGAAAATGCATTAGCGGCTGGCGTGCATGAACTTCTCTGGAACGGACAAACTTTCGAAAACCGCCCCTCAGGATCAGGAGTGTACTTCGTGCGCTTGAAAAGCGGAAACCGGCAGCGTCTGCAGAAAATTACAATCTTAAACAAGTAGCATTAAGTTCCATCTGAAAAAGGAGTGCAAGGCTTGCCTTGCCATTTTGCCGCAGGCTTTCTCGAAACCGTCCGCCTAACGCCAAAATTTACGGCGTTTGTTCATTTGAGCAGGATGAAAAGCAAAGCAAGCTTTGCACTCCTTTCGTTTCGCCGTTTTAAAAGGCAAGCATGAAACAGCGCCTTTTCCTTAAAAAGGAGTGCAAGGCTTGCCTTGCCATTTCGCCGCAGGCTTTCTTGAAACCGTCCGCTTAGCGCCAGAATGTACGGCGTTTGTTCATTGGAGCAGGATGAAAAGCAAAGCAAGCTTTGCACTCCTTTCGTTGCACCGTTTCAAAAAGCAAGTATGAAACAGCGCTTTTTCCTAAAGATTGCATTTGAGTTAAGATCCTGAAAATCCCGTTGATCCTGTCAGAAAAATGTTAACCGAAGCGCAAAAAGAAAAAATTCTCACGTTTGACGACGCCGTCTCCGATGCGAAAATCGCAAAGCAAATCGGTGCTAACCGCAAGCACGTGCGCGCGTTTCGAAAAGAGCAAGCCACGGTTGGGAAACGCAAACGCGAACGCTTTTTCAAACTTGCGGCGTTGGCGATTCCGGTGCTGTTTTTTGTGTTGTTAGAAGCCGGTTTACAAATCGGCAATTACGGCGGCGATTTGGCGCTGTTCTCACCAAAAGAAGAAATTGAAGGCCGTCTGAAAATCAATCAAAACATTGGCCGCCGCTACTTTGCCGCAACGCAAACTCTTCCCGAAACCTCGAACGATACTTTCCTCAAAGAAAAGCCTCAAAACGGCTATCGAATTTTCACCCTCGGCGGCTCGTCGATGTTTGGCTATCCCTACGCCCACAACGGCAGCATGTCGAAAATGCTCGGCCAGCGCTTGACTGATTTTTTCCCAGAAAAGAGCATCGAAATCGTCAACCTCGGCATGCCTGCAGTCAATACTTTTACGTTGCTCGACATCATCGACGAAGCGCTCGAACAGCAACCGGACGCGCTGATCGTCTACAGCGGACACAACGAATTTTACGGAGCACTGGGCGCGGGATCGACGGAATCGCTTGGCCAGTGGCGCAGCTTTATAAATTTTTACATCAAAATGCAGCGTTTCAAAACCATGCTGCTCCTGCGCGACGGTGTGGAAAAACTCAAGGGCGCGCTCGCTTCCGCCGTCAGCGACGACCAGCCGGACAATACGCTGATGGAGCAAATGGTCGGCGATGCGGCGATTCCCTACGAAAGCGAAAAATATCTGCGCGGCGTGCAATTTTTTGAAGCCAACCTGCGCGAAATCGTACAAAAAGCCGCCGACAAAAACGTGCGCGTTATTCTCGCCACACTGGTGAGCAACCTCAAGGATCAGAAACCCTTCGTCTCGCTTTATGAGAGCGACGCGCAAAAAGCTGAGTTTGAGCAAATGATTATTCGTGCCGGACAGCTTTCTCTGGACGGCGAACACGAGCAGTCGCTGGCGCTTTATGATTCTCTGAAAAACATCAACGAGCGACCAGCGTTGCTGCATTTTGCGTACGGTCGCGCGCTGGAAAACGCTGGACAGTTCGAGCAAGCCAAAACAGCCTACCGGCGCGCCCGCGATCTCGACGGCCTGCGTTTTCGCGCCAGCGGTGAGTTGAACAATTTGATCCACCTCGTCGGTGCTGAAACCAACACGCCGGTGGCGCAAATTGAGGACGATTTAGAAACCGCTTCGCCCAACGGACTGATCGGCAAGAACTTCATGCTCGAGCATCTGCACCCAAACGTCGAAGGCTATTTTTTGATGGCGAAAGCCCTTGCCGAAACGATGCAAAAACATCGATTTATCGACAAAACCTGGAATGTCGGCGCCACGCGGCCCGACTCGGTTTATTGGGTCAGACGCGGCGTGACATTGTTGGACGAAGAAGTGGCGAAAATCCGCATCGGCGTGCTGATGGACAGTTGGCCGTTCAAACCGCGCGGCGCGCCGCAAACATTCAGATATGAGCCGAAAAACAAGCTTCAGGAAATTGCGCTCAAAATGTGGAAGCGCGACTTGACTTACGAAGAAGCGCACGTGCAAATGGCGGAATATTACAGCGCGCAAAAGCAGTTCGACAAAGCGGTGCGCGAGTACGAAACGCTCTGCCTGGAAACGCCTTATAACGATTCGCCGTTCCTGCGCATCGGCATGCTGCACGTGGCGCAAAACAAACTCGAACCCGCCAAAGCCGCCTTCCTGAGCGCGATCAAAATCCAGCCTTCAGCAACGGCATGCAAGTACGTCGGCTCGATCTGGGTGCAGCAACAAAAGCCGATCAACGGCATTCCTTTTCTTGAACGCGCCCTCGCCCTCGATCCAACTGACGCACAGGCGCGTTACAATCTTACCGGGGCTTATTTGCTCGTCAAAAATCTTGATAAGGCGGAGAAACACTTGAACGCCTTGCGAAAACAAGAAGGCGATTCGCAGCGTGTTCGCGGGTTGGCGGCGAGCCTTGAAAACATAAGATAAGGGCAGTTGGTGTCAGATCATTTAAAAACTTTGTACGAAGAGATATGCCGCACCCACAATGGCATAGCCGAATTCAGGGCAAAACTTTTAGCATTGTTTCCGCTGGCTTCAGGTGCCAGTGTTTTCGTCTTGATAGGCAATAAAAATTTCGCGGCGGAAAATATTCATCTTCTATTTCCAATCGGCGTCTTTGGCGCCATGATTACTCTCGGGTTGTATTTTTATGAGCTTCGCGGCATTCAAAACTGCGCTGGATTGATATCCTGTGCGAAGATTCTCGAAAAAAGTATGATACCGAAAGAGCTTGCCGGGTTTGGCGCTTTTAATATCAAGCTGCCCAGCGCGCTCAAAGGGATAGTCGGCGTTCGCGGCGCTTCTTTGATCATCTATTCAACAGTTTTAGCGACTTGGGCCTATACAGCGAACATCGGTTTTACTGGTTCTACCGAATCTCAAACGGGCGGTCTGATTTGCTCTACTACAGTTTTCGTTTTTGCCATATTGTTTGGTTGGATCGTCACAGATCAATATAAAAGTCGGTTAGACGAGACAATTAAACAACATCTCGATAAAAATAACCCAAATTCTGAAATTGAATAAGAAATCGTAAATTGGAGGATTGCTATGGCGGAAGCTACAAACCAAACATCTTGGGGAAAAATCATCGCGATTGCTTTGGCTGTTGCAATCGTCTCAGCGGTGGTCACCGTCGCAGTGCAAAATTTGTTGCTCGGCGAAGCCTATCCCGGCGTGACCGGCGGCGTTGCGGGCGGAATCACGGCGGTGGTTATTATGAAGTACTTCAGAAAGTAGGTCAATTTTCACCCTTTTTATCATTTTGACTAAAATCATTCTGACAACAAAACCACTTGCCGCAATGCTCGCGATTTGGCTTTTCGCGGCCTGCGATTCCGGCGAAAACGAGCGCATCATACTCGCGCAAGTCGATGACCAAATCATCACCGAAGGCGAATTTGCGCAGCGTTTTCGTGAATTCACGATGCTGACGCCAATAGATGAGCCGCACGTGCGTCAGGCGCTGTTGCGCAATATGATCGACGAGCAAACGCTGGTGCTCGAAGCGCAGGATCAGGGCGTGACGCAAAGCCGCGAATATCTTGAATACGCCGAGCGCGTGCGCATCGACGAAATGCTCGACGCTTATCAAAATGTGATTGCCGACACGGCGGGCGCGGTGACGAACGACGACGTTTTGCAAGCTTTTGCGCTAGGCCAAGAAAAGGCGCGCGCACGGCACTTGTTCGCGCCGACAAAAGCCGAAGCCGAGACGCTTTACGAGCGTCTACAAAACGGCGAGCCCTTCGAAACGCTGGCAAAGGAAGTTTTTCGCGATCCAAAACTGTCCGAGTCCGGCGGCGATTTGGGATTTTTTGAATGGGACGACATGGATCAAATGTTCGCGGCAGCGGCGCAAAATCTCAAAACCGGCGAGATTTCGCGGCCCGTGAAAACGCGTTACGGCTACAGCATCATCAAGCTGGAACAGCGCTTTCGCAATCCGATATTGCTCGAGTCGGAATTTGCCAAGCAAAAAGACAAATTGCATTGGCAGCAACGACATCGTGTACGGGCGCAGATGCTGCGTGATTACGGCAAGCAAAAACTGGCGGAACTTAATCCGCGCTATGTTTCAGAAACCCTCGATTTTCTCTGGCAAAAAATGCAGGACTCACGCTCCGCAACATTCCAACTCGCCGCCATTGATCCTGAAAAATTCGATGCAGCGTTTTTGAATCACAATCTCGTTTCAATGGAAGGCCAGACTTGGACAATTCGAGATTTCATTGAAAAAGCGCAACGCTCTTCGGAACGGCAAAGGCGCGCGATTCGCACGAAAGAAGCGTTGGTTGAATTTGTCAACGGATTAGCGATTCGCGCGCGTTTAATCGAAGAAGCTGAAGCGCGCGGACTGGATGGCGAGCCGAGCGTGCAAGCCAAAATCCGGCGGCGCACGGAAAGGTTTCTCGTGCAAAAAATGCGAAAGATGGTGACGGACACGGTGCGCGTACCGGAAGACTCAATCCGCGCAGCGTACCAATCGAACCCGCAACAGTACGTTTTCCCGAAAATGGTCAACGTTCGTGAAATTACCGTCGCGACAAAAAGAGAGGCGGACTCACTCTTGGCTCTGCTTAAAAACGGTGCGGATTTCGGCGATCTGGCACGGAAAAATTCATTGCGCGAATGGACGCGCAATAAGGGCGGAGAGATTGGCTTTGTGCGAAAAGGCGACCTCGGAGGAATCGGCGAAAGCGTGTTTGGATTGAAAAAAAATGAGATTGGCGGGCCGTTTCAGACTGGTGATCGTTTTATCTTAATGCAGAAAATTGACGAGCGTCCGGAGCGGCAAAAACCTTACGAAGAAGCCCGTTCGGAAATCATTGAATCTCTCGTTTTTTATTCCCATATGGACGTGTTGAAACGGCGGATCGACGCGTGGAAAAAAGAGCGTAAAATCACTTTTGACCACAACAAATTACAAAGCCTCAAATCGCCGTTGAGAATCGCAAATTAAACGGCGCCCGCCTTTTCCACAACAACCCTGCCTGGCATTTAGGCAGAGTCTATTTTTCTACTTGTCGTTTGCAGGCAAGAGAGACTCATTCTGAATGACAGGCGATGCTTTTTTGACGCGTTCCCAAGCCCGAATTTAGCAGTATATTTATTACTGAAATTTTACTTTAACGGCCAACAAGCGCGCGGATAACGGAGGTTTTCATATGCGCAAAATATATTTGAAATTAACATTGATTTTGAGCCTGTTGGCGTGTCTTGCTCCGATCGCATTTTCCGGCACAACCGGGAAAATAGCAGGCAAAATTACTGACGGGGTTTCCGGCGAAGGGCTTCCCGGCGCCAACGTTATCGTTTTTGCCACGATGCGCAACGGAGAGCAAGAACGGATCAGCGTACCGCGCGGGGCCGCTTCGGACGCAAACGGCAATTACGTCATTCTCAATGTCCCTCCGGGGCGCTACGCCGTACGCGCTACTTTCATCGGCTACAAAACCGTGGTCGTCACCGACGTTGTCGTTTCGATTGATTTGACCAAAAAACTCGATTTCACTTTAGAAGAAGAAACGATTCAGGGCGAAGAAGTCTACGTCACCGCCGTTCGCCCGGTCGTGCAGAAGGATTTGACCTCATCCGAAGCGCATGTTAGCAGTGAGACGATTGAAAAATTGCCGGTGCAAAACCTCGCCGACGTCGTGCAGTTGCAGGCGGGCGTTTCAGTGGACGTGAACGGCGCCATCCATATTCGCGGCGGGCGTTCCAGTGAAGTCCAGTACTACGTCGACGGCCTTTCCGTGACCGACGCGTTCAACAATTCCTCCGCCGTGCGCGTTGAAAACGAATCCGTGCAGGAGTTGCAAGTGATCAGCGGTACCTTTAACGCAGAGTACGGCAACGCCATGTCCGGCATCGTCAACGTCGTTACCAAAGACGGCGGCGACAGTTACCACGGCAGCGTGAACTTTTATTCAGGCGACAATCTCAGCAGCCGCGACGACTTGTTTCTGGGCGTCGATGACATTGATCCTCTGAGCTTTCATAACACGCAATTCACGCTCAGCGGGCCGGTGCCGCTCACCAGAAAAAAAATGACCTTTTTCGCCACCGTCCGCCGTTTCCGAGAAGACGGCCATCTCAACGGTCGCCGCATGTTCAACGTTTTCGGCGACACCCTCGGCGTTTTTGACGAGAACAAAAATCCCGTCGATGGTGAAATCGTTTCGATGAACACCGCGGACGTCCTTTCCGGGCAATTGCGTTTGGCTTACCAGCTTTCGCCCAAAATCAAGGTCAAACTCGGCTTTCTCGGCAATACCGAAGAGCACCAAAATTACGAAGACGGTTATCGCTGGCTGCCTGACGCGCGCAAAACCAATTTCGACGACGGCTACAGCGCAAATTTTCAATGGACCCAAACCATCAGCTCGAAGGCATTCTACAATTTCAGCCTGTCGCGTTTCTACAAACAGTTCGAAAATTATCTTTTTGAAGACCCGGCTGATTCGCGCTACCTGCACCCGGATTCGCTTGTTGAAGGTTCATTCAATTTGAATAATTCCGGCACGCAGCAGAACAATTACCGCCGTAACACCACGAGCGATTTGGCAAAGTTCGACCTCACCTGGCAGGCGACGCTGGTGCATCAGCTCAAGTTCGGCGCAGAGTACAAGCGTCATGAACTTTTCGAACACGCCATCAATCCAATTCCGGCGCGAGACGCAACGGGCGCTGAAGTTGTGCCTTATCAACCTGCCATTCCTGATGAATCGACTTCGAACAACAACAAATATACTTTCAACCCCATCGAAATTTCGGCATATGTGCAAGACAAGATCGAGTATGAAAATGTAATCATCAACGGGGGGCTGCGCTTCGATTATTTCGATTCTCGCGGTCTACTCTTGGCCGACCCGTCCGATCCCAACGTCTTCAACCCGCTCAACGATCAGTATCAAGCGCTGTCGCTGGATCAACGGCTCGCTTCGTGGTACACCAGTCCGGAAGCGAAAGTCCAACTTAGCCCGCGTTTCGGCATTTCTTATCCGATCACCGACCGCGGCGCCATCCATTTTGCCTACGGCCACTTTTTGCAAATCCCCAACTTCGATTTTCTCTATCAAAATCCCGGCTTCAAAGTGCCGGAAGCCACCGGACGTTTTGGCATTTACGGCAACTCGAACCTGAACCCGCAAAAAACCGTGATGTACGAGCTTGGCCTGAAACAACAAGTCGGCGCGAACATTGGTTTTGAATTGACGGCGTTTTATCGCGACATCCGCGACTGGGTGGGCAGCGGAAGCGAGATCGAAACCGTCGGCACGGGCGGGCAGATCATTGGCAATCGCACGTATTTTACGTATGTGAACGAAGACTACGCCAACGTGCGCGGCGTCACGCTGGCAATCGGCCAGACGCGCTCTTCGACCTTCAATTATTCGTTTGATTACACCTACCAGGTGGCCGAGGGCAGCAACTCCGATCCCGGCGAAGAATTTGGCGCGATCCAAAACGGCGGCGAGCCGACGCGCTTCATCGTGCCCCTCGATTGGGATCAGCGCCACTTGTTCAACGGTGTATTGACTTTCCTCAAGAGCGGCTACGGCGCCAGCCTTATCACGCAATTTCGTTCCGGCCAGCCTTACACGCCGACAACGGTTGTGGCCTCGCGCGTCGGACAAAACACGGTGCTCAATTTTACCCGCAATAGCCGCGTGCGCCCGTCATTTCTCAATTTCGATCTGCGCATGTCGAAATCCTTTAAAGCCGGGCCGTTCGACTATCAGTTGACGCTGAACGTTTACAATCTCTTCGACCGCCTGAACGAATTGCACATTTACACCGACTCCGGTCGCGCCACGACCTCGAGCACTTTCGCGCAAATCGAAAACGCGACTATCGTCAACAACTCCGCCGAAGAATTTTTGCGCCAGCCGTGGCGGTTTTCCGAGCCGAGAGAGATTCAGGTTGGTTTGAGGATTGGGTTTTGAAGGTAGAGTGATGGATTTTGGGAAAACAGATCGTTCAGGATTTCCAATCCTGAACGGAAATTGCCCAAGGACTTCCAGTCCCAAACCACCTTTGATTTGAGCAGCGGCGTTGGGGTTGGAAGCCCGAAGTCATTGCGCGCACCGGATTAGAAATCCGGCGCGATCTGATTTTTTGAGTGTTGGAACTACGAACTGTTTTGTAAAGGCGATTTACGAAAACACCCAATAGAACCAGAAAAAATATGCAAAAACGAGTATTTTCAGTAACGACGCTTCTGATTTTCCTTTTGACCGTGAGTTTGGGCGCGCAGCACACGCCTTCCAACGAGCGGGTCAAGTTTGAGGAAATTCGGCAGACGGACATTGATGCGAATTTGATTCGCACTTCCGTTTTTAACTACGGTTTGACCGGACGAGAAACTTCGAATCCGCGCCAAATTCCTTACGAATGGCCGAAAAACACACGCCAGCGCTATCTTGCGCTCACTGGATTTTCTTATGGCGCCGAGGTGAATTTTAACGGTAATCCGTTGCGCCTAATGATGCCAACGCTCTCACGCAGCGCACCGGATGGAAGCAAAAATTGGGAATTGATGCCGATTTCGGGCTACACCAACCCTTCCGCCGGCGGGACTTCGAAAATCGCCAACCGCCTCGACAAAAATTCCTGGCCGCCGTTTTGGCCGGACAAACTGGGCGATGAGACCGATCCGGGTTGGGCGGGCAGCTTCAGCGCGTTGTTCGGCAAAAACGCTTTTAACGCCGACCAGGAACTTGTTTTCAAAACCGGCGACGATCTTTACGACCGCTTTGAATACCAACCCGCCGTTAACGATCCCACGCGGCGCGGCATCGGCATGTTGACCGAGTTTCGAATCATGCAATGGAGCCAGGTGCTCATCCAGGATGTGGTTTTCATTCTGCATTTTATGCAAAACGACGGCTCGTTCGACATTCAGCGCGCCGGCGTCAACATCATTCTCGCTGACCTGGTTGGCGGCGACGGCGACACCAGTGACGACATCGCTTTCTACGACCTGGTCAACGATGTGGCTTGGTCGACGGACGCCGACGGCATTGGCAACGCAGATTTTGGCAGTACGCCGGTCGGCGTGGTCGCGACTTCTTTTTTGGAAACGCCAGGCAATGCAAAAGACGGCATCGATAACGATAACGATGGCGAAGAAGGCAGCCCGGTGGTGCAGGAGCAATGGTTGAACGGCGAGCTGGCGGATAACGGCATTGACGACAACGGCAATGGCTTGATCGACGAAAACCGCACACACATTCCTTTTATCACGCCTTCCGGCTCCAACCCGGGTAACTTTGTCGCGGACGGCATAGACAATGACGGCGACGGCGAGCCGGGCAGTCCAACGGTAACGGCGGATATGATTACCGGCGAGATTGCAGGCAACGGCCGCGACGACAACGGCAACGGCCTGCGCGACGAAACCGGGCAAGACGTGGGGCGCGCCTACGCAGACGGGATCGACAACAATAACGACGGCGTGATCGACGAAGGCATTGATGAAATGATCGACGAAGAGCGCGACGACGGCGTGGATAATGACGGCGACTGGAACGTGCTTATCGACGACGTGGGACTTGACGGCCTGCCCGGCACCGGCGATTTCGGCGAAGGCGACGGCAGACCGACTTCCGGCGCGGGCACGGGATTGCCTGGAGAGCCGAATATCGACAAAACGGACATTTCCGAGTCGGACCAGATTGGTTTGAACAACGTGCAATACCAATCTTCGGGAAGTCTCAACGCGGCTTATAGCAGCGACAACGGCTTTTTCCGCGCGTTCGTCACCCCTGGGGATTTTTATGACGGCGGCGCCGTCAGCGGCGATTTCAATTTGTTTGTTGGCTCCGGTCTGTTCCCGATTGCGCCGGGCCAAACCGAGCGTATTTCGATGGCCGTTGCGTTAGGCGTCGACACCACCGACGCCCTGTTAAATCGCGATGCGGCGCAGGTGACTTACGACACGGATTACCAATTCGCCTCCGCGCCGGACCCGCCGGCATTGAAGGCTGTAGCCGGCGACGGCAAGGTGACGCTTTATTGGGACGTGGAGGCGGAAAAATCTTTCGACCGTTTTCTCGCCCGGCTCTTGTTTGACCCGACCAGCCCGTATCAAGGCGATTTTTCCGCAAACGATTTTGAAGGCTACCGGATTTACAAATCCACCGACCCCGGCCTGATCGATCCGTTCGTCGTCACGGACGCCCAAGGCGTGGTTACGTTGCGCAAGCCGGTGGTGCAATTCGACATCGACAATCAATTCAGCGGCTTGCACCCGGTTGACGTCAACGGCGTGCATTTCGATCTTGGCAGAAACACCGGTCTGACGCATAGCTGGGTTGACACGAACGTTGTCAACGGCCAGCAGTATTTTTATGTGATCACGGCTTACGATTACGGTCTCGTCGACCGGGTTGAACCGAACAAGGGGATTTTTCCTTCGGAAAGCCCGTTTACGCTCACGTTTGATGAAATCGGCAATTTCACCGTTGGCCAAAACGTCGCGATTGTTACGCCGAACGCTCCCGCCGCCGGCTATGAAGCGCCGGATTTGGCGAACGGTTTGGAGCATATTCAGGGCAGTTCAGCTTCGGCGGTAAATTATCATCTGGTGGATCGGCTGTCGATCAGCGACGGGCAGCGCTACCTGGTGACTTTTAACGACACGACCATAGTTACACCGGGGCGTGAAGATACGGTGCGGACAAAGGATTACAATTTGTGGAGAGTTGGAGCGGGTGCGTACGGCGATCTCGATCAATTGCGCGGACTAGAATCGGACGATCCGCAACTTGTGACGCTTTTGGAAGAATCGATTTTCCCGAACAGCGAAAAATTGATTTCCGAAGGCAACTTGGAGACAGCGCTCACCGACAAAAATGTGGTTGACGGCTTCCACCTTTCCTTCGCCAACGTGCCGCAAGTTGCACCGGACTATGCGCGCCTGAGCTGGACGCAAGCCGATGATGAAATTCATCCCGGTGATATGTTCGTGTTCCGTTCCGGATTTTCACAAGGCACGAAAACGCCGTTTGATTATCAAATTATTATGGGGTCGCCGGGCGCAGACAGCTCGCGCGCAATCAACGCAGGCGGCATCAATTTTCAAGCGCTGCCGGTGAATTTCTCGATTTACAACACAACGCGAAAGCAATTCATCGACTTCGCTTTTGTGGACGGCGACAGGACGGGGAGCACGCCGGAATCAGCGATGTTTACGCGGACGCGCCGCAGCCGCGACATCATTGTTTTTCTCGAAGAGGTGCGCGGCGAAGAAGTCCCAACCTGGCTGGCGACCTTTGGACAGACGTTTTTTGAAGGCCGTCGCAATCCGACGGCCGGAGACACGCTGGCGTTGTTTACGGAAAAGCCGTTTCTCGGCTACCGCAGCGGACTGGGCGATATTTTTGAATTCACCACCATCGGCGAACGCGCTGACAAAGCAATGGCGGCGGAAGAGTTGGACCGAATTCGCGTTGTACCCAATCCTTATGTCGCAGCAGCCAGTTGGGAGCCGCGCAATCCGTTCAATACCGGGCGCGGACCGCGCGTAATTCGCTTCAACCACTTGCCAGCGCAATGCACGATTCGCATTTTCAATTTGGCGGGCGAATTGATCCGGCAGCTTAACGTCGACAATCCGGTCGGTGACGGCTCGGTCGCGTGGGATTTGCTTTCGAAAGACAATTTGACCGTCTCCTACGGCGTCTATGTCTACCACATCGATGCGCCGGGGATTGGTGAGAAGACCGGGAAGTTTGCGATTATCAAGTAATCTGTGAGCAGTGAACTGTAAACAGTAAGCCGCAAGCTGTAATCTGTTGCCGAGTATTTTTCGGTTTACAGTTTACTGCTTACGGTTTACAGAAGTCTGGAGCCTGAAATGTTCAAAAGGGACTCATTCATAAAAACGATCTTCGTCGGATCATTGTTGCTCGCGAGCGCAAATTTGTCGGCGCAAGAGACGGTGACGAAATCCGGCACGACCGCGGCGGCGTTTCTGCAAATTCCGATTGGCGGAAGGACGTTGGCGATGGGCGGGGCGAGCGTGGCCGTGGCGGGAGATGCGAGCTCGGGCTACCTCAATCCGGGCATGCTTGGCGAGCTTTCACAGTCTCAGCTTTATATTATGCACTCGGAGTATTTCGCCGACGTTAATCTTGAGTACGTCGGCTTTGTCTATCCGGCTCCGGGCCTTGGGACGTTCTCGGTGAATGTAATTTCGCTGAATATGGGCGAAATGTTGATTACCACGGTCGATGATCCGGAAGGTCTAAGCGGGGCTCAATTCGACGCGGGCAGCTTTGCACTGGCATTCGGATACGGCCGGAGTCTTACGGATAAATTCGCCATCGGCGGTACGTTTAAATATGTGCAGGAGAAAATCTGGAATTCCAGTGCGACGGGCTTGGCCATCGATCTCGGCACGATTTTCACCACGCCCTTCGACGGCGTTCGGCTCGGCGTTAGCATTTCCAATTTCGGCACAAAAATGAAGATTTCCGGTGATGATCTTTTGGTGCAGCACGACATCGATCCGATACACGCCGGTAACAACAACAGCACAAACGCGCTCCTGACGACGGAGAGTTTCGACCTGCCGCTCAACTTGCGTTTTGGTGTTGCTTATGACGCGATGAAATCGGAAAATTCCCGTTTGACCATTGAAGTAGACGGCATGCATCCGAATAACAATTCCGAGAGCGTGAGTATAGGCGGGGAATTGGCGCTTTTGAAGGAGAGCTTTTTTCTGCGCGGCGGCTATCAGAATCTGTTTTTAGAAGACAACGAAGCTTCCTACACGGCGGGCGTCGGGCTAAAATATAACGCAGGCAATATGCTGCTCCGCTTCGACTACGCCTATGCGGATTTCCAACATTTGCAAGGCATTCACCAAATCGGATTCTCGTTGGGTTTTTGATTCTTTGTATTTTCTTCGCCGTGTAATCATTCCGTCGCAAAACAACTGACTATTTTGTTAGCGGGAAATAAGACAATGATTATTCGGGATGCAACAGAGCATGATATCGATGGAATTATCACGATCGATCATATTGCCGCCACTGAAGAAACTCGACGGCAGCATATTCGGGAGTGGGTTAGAAGGGGTTGTGCCGTCATCGCACTCATTGATGAGCGAGTAGTCGGATATGCCGTGCTGGAGTATACCTTCTTCTCTTGCGGGTTTATATCGATGCTGATCGTGCAAGAAGCATATCGGCGCAAGGGCATTGCAACCGCGCTTGTGAAACGACTGGAGGAAATCTGCAATACGGTAAAGCTATTCACTTCAACAAACGAATCCAATTCCCCCATGCAAGCTTTCATGGCAAGCATGTCATATGAACCGAGCGGCATAGTGCATAACTTGGATGAAGGAGATCCAGAACAGTTCTACTTCAAGAGATTAAAAAGATAGCCGCTAACAAAAGGATGCACTCGCCTGGTATTTCACTGACGCTCCATACAAGCAAGTGATCCTAACCATAAAAGGCTTGAGGAACAAGCAATGACGACAATAGCGGTCGATGACAAGATAGCAGGTACGCTTTCGCAATTCGGCGATTTGCAGGAATCCGTCAATGCGGCGTTGCAACGCTACACGATTGACCAGATATCCGCGCGGATTCAGAGTTTACACCGGAAATGTAATGAATTTGAAAGCAAGTACGGATTGAAGTACGAAGTATTTGCGAAACGGACTGCTGAAGACGAAGCCTTCGTTGCCGAAGTCGAAAAATCAATTGACAACTTATGGGAAACTGATTTGACCGACTGGGAATTTTGCATGAAGGGGATAAATGATTGGACGGAGGAGTTGAAACGTATTTTACTGAAGTAATTCGTTTAGCCCAAACAACCTTCAAGAATGTTTCTCTAACTCAAGATGAAACGCCCAAACGCGCGATTTTGCGGATTGAAGCGACCTATGGCAAGTATCGGATCGTTGTTGCGGAGGTCGTATCGCCAGCGATAAGAAAATATAGCTATTACGTTCTGGCGGAAATCATGTTGAAGCCGGTTTCGACAACGCACCAGACCCGCGTGCATTGCGCCTGAAGTATGGCAAGATCGGAGAAGCGCACGCCGGTGAAAACATTCCGCATTTGCACTTGGAAAACAAAAGCCGCTTGGAATTAACCAAAGAGGTTGATTTCTCTGCATTTGTTGTATGGCTGCAGAAGAACTTGTCAAAATAAACCTGTTTACTTCTTCAAAAAGCTCTTTTAAACCGGAAAATCTGGCTTACAGATATTCAATCAACCCTTACTGGCGGTCGTGACAGGAATGTTGGCAGCCACCAACATGCCGCGAATTAGAAAGCTTTCCACGAGAAAGCATAGCGGTAGAATTCCACACGCTCGCTGCACTCATGAACTCTTTACAGAGGAGGACGCAGAAATGCGACTTGCGAAATGGTTACCGATGACGGCGGTTGCGCTCCTGATCGGCGGTTCCAGTCTGGCTTTCGCGCAAACCAATGTTGACTTCGCGGTTGACATGCGCGTACATATTGCCACCGGCACCTTCGATCCCGCAACCCAGGGCGTGAGCGCGGTTGGCTCGCACAACGGCTGGGGGGCGGCCGATTTAGCGGCAAACGCCCTTGCGGACGATGACGGAGACGGGATTTACACCGCGACCATCGGCGTTGGCGAAGGCGAGCATATGTACAAGTATGTCGCTACTCAGGACGGCGGGATCGCAGCTTGGGAATCCAGTCCGGATCGCCCCTTGTCCGTTGGCGCAGATCCCGTTGCGGTTGATACGACGGAATGGGCGCAAGGCATTAATTTCCGTGTAGATATGGCAGTAGACGACGTTCCCGCTAGTTTTGACCCGGCGATCCACTATGTCGCGGCAGTTGGGACGTTTAACGGCTGGGGCGGCGCGGACAGCTCGGCTTCGGCATTGAGCGATGAAGACGGCGACAATGTTTGGACAGGCCGTCATCCAGTAGCCGCCGGACTCGCGGACGCCAATGGCGTGAAGTTCAAATTCGTCACCCGTAACAAATCGGATCAAAGCGTAGCGGAATGGGAAGGCCACCCGGATCGTGATTTGGCGCCTTCGGGCGTTATGCTTGATCCGGCGGAAACCGGGATCATTCCCTGGAACGGAGACATCGGCACTTCAGTTGACGTCAACGTGACGTTTAATTGCGACATGCGCGTTCATATTGCTTTCGGTACTTTCGATCCGGCGGCGGAAGGCATTAGCCAGGTTGGTTCTCATAACGGTTGGGAAAACGCCGATCTTGCAGCCAGTGCACTTTCCGACGAAGACGGCGATGGCATTTATTCCGGTACATTCGTTATTGAGAGTGGTGAAAATACGTTTAAATATGTTGTCACCGAAGGCGGCGCTCTCGCACACTGGGAATCCAGTGATGATCGGCCTTTGAGTCTTGACGGCATGATGACGGATGTTGAACTGGACACCAGCGAATGGTCGCAAGGCGTAAACTTCAGTGTTGACATGACCGACCCGTTAAACGACGGCCTTTACAACCCGGAAGTTCATTATATCGCCGCAGTCGGTACTTTCAACGGCTGGGGCGGTGCCACGCGCGAAAGCTCTGAGCTTATTGATGAAAATGACGATAACGTTTACGACGGTATTTTGCCGGTAGCCGCGGGCTTGGCTGATGCAAACGGAGTAAAGTTCAAGTATGTGATTCGCAACGAGGATGATTCGGTCGCGGAATGGGAAAGCTTACCGGATCGTGATCCCGCAATGCTCGGTTTCGGAATTGATCCAGCAAACCTCGCGACAGTAAAGTGGGACATGAATCCTGGCGAAGCTGTTGATGCAACGTTGTTGTTTCAAGTTGACGTCACGCCATTGCGCGATCTCGGCTTGTTCGATGAGACGGACGGCGACAGCCTCGTAGTCTACGGCGGCTTTAACGGCTGGAATGGCGCAGAATTAGATCAATCGCTCATGCGACAGTCGCTTACAGACGCGGCCATCTTTGAGTTGGCGTTGCCGGTGACAGACGTACCGGGCGTTGATTTGGAGTATAAATATTTTATTAAATTCAACCAAAGCAGCGATCGCTTTACGGACAATCCTCCGCCTTCCGGCTGGGAAGAGCCTGGCTCTACAGGCGGCGGTAATCGCATCTATGAATTTACCAGCGACGCTCAACAAGTTGTCGGCGTACAAACGTTTAATGATATTTTTACGGTTGTACCAGACACTGCAACTTATTGGATGCACTTCACGGCGGATATGCGCTGTGCTTTGCGCGACCCGACCTTTGGCGACGTTGCCACAGACACGCTCTTTATGGACTCTGCCGATCCGTTCTGGCACTTCTTCAACGGTACGCTTGGAGATGATGGAGAAAGTCGCCCAATGTTCCCGTTCGAGGACGAAGACGGCGACAGCGTTTATACGCTATCGATCCAAGTGACTGGCCCGCAACAAAACTGGATGCAATACAAGCTCAATTGGGCGGGCATAGAAGAAGCCGGGCCTGGTTTCTCCTCTGGGCGCCGTCGGGTGCGTTTCGCGCGTTCCACCGGCGTTGACGGCGAAGGCAACCCGACTTTTGATGCGGAATATCAGATGGGGCTCGATTACTGGAACACCGACATCGCTCAGCCTCTGGTCGTTGAAGATGAAGCGGGCGAACCGATTGACGACGCAGCGCCATGTATGGTTACGCCTGTCAGCGTGCGCTTCGTTGACGGTGCGATTCCGAGCACTTTCGAATTGATGCAGAACTATCCGAACCCGTTCAATCCTTCGACGACGGTTCGCTATCAACTTGCGAAATCCGCTCCGGTGAAGCTCGTTATTTACAATGCGCTCGGCCAGCAGGTCGCAACGGTTGTAAATGAAGTGCAGCAGGCGGGTTCATACGAAGTCGTGCTCGATTTCAACACTGAGCTCAACGGCCCTGCCGCCTCCGGCGTTTACTATTTTCAATTGCAAGCAGGCGACAACTTCGTTTCTACGAAGAAGATGGTTTTGATGAAGTGATCCCTGAGTTTCTGAATTAGAGACTCGTCCTGCTTCTTGAATTCATAAGCACAGTCCCGATGCGGGCTGTGCTTTTTTTATTAACGGACGGTATTTCAGGTAATAATTTTCTTGGGCGGTGCGTGAAACATCTTTTCATGACGTACATTCAAGGATAGTGACAAAAGAGTTGACATATCACTTTAAAACCGTTAAAATCGCGCAATCTAATCTTGAAACTAAATCATCATTGCTTGACGGAGGTTTGTGGGAATGGCTCAGAAAGTCGAAATGCACGGCGACGTTGCAGTCATCGCGTTAAAAGGCAAGCTTATGGGCGGGTCTGATACACAGAAGTTACACGGCAAGGTTAAAGAACTCATTGACGAGGGCAACAAGAAGCTTATCATTAACCTGGGCGGCGTGAAATGGATGAATAGTTCCGGTCTTGGCGCGTTGATGGGCGCTCTTACAACTGCCAAGAACAACGGAGCCGAGCTCAAGCTTTCCAACGTCACGGATAAAGTGCACCATCTGTTTATTATCACGAAGCTGCAAACGATTTTCGATACCTACGACAGCGTTGTTGAAGCCGCCTCAAGCTTCAAATAAGCGTTGCGATAGTTTAAAAGAGCCGTCAATCCAACCGGATGCGACGGCTTTTTTGCTGTCCGTTTCCCCCATACACTCCGCAATAATCCCCTGTATTTTCACCATAAATTCCTATTGAGAAGAGCCGCTTTAAGTGCAGCGGACGCCTTCTCAAAAAAATTTATTCAAAGTAATTATCAGAAGTTAAAATCAGCGCGAAGCGCTTGCGCTTCTTTGCTGTACTGGCCGTCCGCCGGAATGTTTTCAAGTGAAATCTTCGCATCGTCCGTCTTACTGGAAAGCGCTTGAGCTAAAGCGAGAAAGTAGTATTCTCGTTCAATCTTCTCAAGCCCGGCCTCGCGAACAAGCGTCACGCATTGCTGCAAATCAGCGACGGCCAGATTGAGTTGTGATGATTTTTCGGTTGGGGATAATTTTTGTTTTTTGCTGGTGGAGAGAGCGAGGCGGGAAAGGCCTTTATACAAATAATAATCTCGCAGCCAATCAAATTCTTGGCTTCCTGGTTCCGGGCTTTTGAGCGCCAATGCTTCAACATCGTTTTCAATGCTCTCAAAAGAAGCGACTGCGCTCGCGTATTGCAGCGAGCCGTATTGAAACACCCCGTTATCGAGTCCTGAGACAAAAACTTCAACATCTTTATCAGTGCTTCGTAAAATGCTCGGAAATTCGTCAAGGGGCAAAACAGTGTCAAAAGTATATTTGTCGGAAGGGCTTGTTCCTTCGGGTAAGAACAAATCTCTTCCCAAGAATACGGCGATAAGAAGCACCGGAACAACATACACGATTTTGGGGAGACCTTTGATGACCGTGATGATTTGATCAACAAAACTGACGGGGCTGTCGGGAAAAGCAGGCGCAGTTTTCCGAAGATTAAGTTTTTTCACAACCTCAGCGGCGGGCGTAAAAGCGTGTTCTTGCGCGAAATCGGCAAGCTCTTGTTCGGATGGTTCAGTCGCCTTTAGCCGCAGCAAAGTTGTGTACAATTTAAAGGCCTGGGGGTCACGGTTAATTTTGCCTTGAACTTCGGCGGCTTCTTCTTCAGAGAGTTGGCCGTCCATGTATCGAAAAAGCAACTCATCAGAAAGTCGATTGACTCCTGACGAGCGATTCCCCTCCCTGGAAGAATCTTTTCTGGGTTTGTTCATTATAAATCCTGTAGCATGTTTTTTGGAATCCGGCGGTAAAAAAACAGTTACGCCGGCTATCTAAAAATTGCGGTCTTGTGGATTAGAACGCAGCAATAGAGACAGGCGGCGCGAGAAGGTTTCCCAACTCTTAATAACTGATGTTACGCGCCAGCCTCATAATCCAGCAACCTTTTATCAAAGTCATTCGGCGGCGCGCCCTACCGCCAACCTAATTTCGAGACGCCAAAAATGCTCGTTCCCAATCTCGGGATTGGGAACGCAATTGCACTCGAAACTCCAGTTTCGACTGAGTTCTTTGGTTCGAAACTGGAGTTTCGCGCCTACCTCCATTCCCAAACCGGAGTTTGGGAACCAACCGTAATGAGGCACTGTTTTCGGTTGAGTCTCGGGAATGCTTAACTGCGCGTAACATCAGTTAATAATCAAATTTGCTCTTGAGGCAGTCGATCAATAGTTTTTTTTGTTCGCCGATTCTATTGATAATTCTTTTGGAAGAAATGTTGATATTTGGATCGGATGCAATTTCGTCCGGAGAGAGTCCGTCATAGAAATACGAGCAAAAAATGATGCGGTCGCGTTCGTAATTCCGCGAACTGCTCAAAAGGTCTGACAAACAATGCTCGATCGCTTCTTTCAAGTCTTCCGTTCTCTCCTCAGCGTCCCAACCTGACACTTTAAGAATTTCATGCAATTCCGCACCGCCCGATTCTCCGTCTTTGGCGATTGGCGCATTGATCGATCTGCCCAAATGCGCGGGAGGGCGCTTTTGCGCCTTGCTGGCTTCAAATTCAATATAGACGATACGCGTTGCAATGACGTCCAAATAGTTGAGGATGGAGTTTTCGTATTTCCCGGTAAAATTTTTGAGCGGTTCTGCATCATTCTTTAACAATTTAGCATAGACTTCCTGCGCCAAATCATTAACATTATCCAGCGCGTACTTGAAATCCAAAGTTTGCGCCGTTCGATAAATCGTAAAGCAAATGCGTTTTTGGAAACGCGAGATAAATTCAAGCCAAGCAAGCTCATCCGACGGGTTATTCGCGAGATGCTTGATCAGATCATTGTGTGACAGATCCTTAAAACTCATTCTATTGATAACGCCCCTTTGATAAAAATTTGTCTGCGGTCATCCTGAGGCAATTTCCTTAAAATTAAAGCGATAAGTATATCGAATGAGCAATGACTTGTCAAGCGTTTTGCCTTCAAGTAGCTTGGCGCTGAAGCCTTGCCGCATTCTGATTTTTAACTTAAAAATCTGATGTTACGCACGGCAACGTACACCCTCAATCTTGAAGCAAACATCGTCTTATTAGCGCCGGGCTTCAGCCCGGTGACGCACGAAGCGTTCATTTTCATCTCTTCCACCGCGCTGGCGCGGTGGAAGAGATGGGAGAGCCCGTCTTCAAGAACCTCCGCTCTGAAGAGCGGAGCCAATGAGAATCAATACTTGCCCCCAGACTCTGACCGCTTGTGCCAAACGACGCGTGCGTAACATCAGATAAAAATGGAATGAATGTATCCGATGCAACAACAATTGTGTTCGATAGCGGACAGGACGTTTGTTTCAATAAAGCACAGCATGCAACGGTAAACTATAAATCACCAAGGAATAGTCTTTGCAAAATCCGCCCGGCAACAAACCGTTTTGAACTCAAGAAAGTCGGTTTAAATTTATCCTGCTTTTCGAACTTACTTTGGAAAATTCATGAGCAAAAAATTTGGCAAGCTGCTCGTCGTCGATGACGATGAGGACGTCCTGCAAGCCGCGAAACTTTACCTGAAACGACATCTCGCACTTGTGCATATAGAAAAAAATCCGGAGATGATCCCGGCGTTGCTGAAAAATGAAAGCTACGACGTGATCTTGCTCGACATGAACTTCACCCGGGACGCCAGTAGCGGCTACGAAGGCTTCGTTTGGCTGAACCGGATTCTTGAACTCGAACCGTCCGCTGTTGTGGTCATGATCACGGCCTATGGCGACGTTGAAATGGCGGTGCGCGCCATCAAGGAAGGCGCCGTCGATTTTGTGCTTAAACCATGGCAAAACGAAAAGCTGCTCGCCACGCTTTCTTCGGCGATGAAGCTGCGAAAATCCCGTGAAGAAGCGGACAGCTTGCGGCAGCAACAGCAAACGCTTAGTGCTGTTCTCGATCAGCCTTTTGGCAATATTGTCGGTTCGTCTGCGGCAATGGAGCGCGTTTTTGACACGATCAAAAAAGTAGCAAAAACCGATGCCAATGTTTTGATTTTGGGAGAAAACGGCACGGGCAAGGAGTTGGTCGCCCGTGAACTTCACAGACAATCGGCGCGGGCTGAAAAAGTTTTTATCAGCGTCGACATGGGCGCACTGACAGAGACCTTATTTGAAAGCGAAATGTTCGGCCACGTCAAAGGCGCCTTTACGGACGCTCGTGAAGATCGCGTCGGCAGGTTTGAAATCGCTTCAGACGGCACGCTTTTTTTGGACGAAATCGGCAACATTCCGCTGCCGTTTCAGGCAAAACTCTTGACTGTTTTGCAAAGCCGCCAAATCACACGCATTGGCTCGAACAAGGCCAAAGACATCGACATTCGCTTGATCTGCGCCACAAACATGCCGATTCATGAAATGGTCGCAGCCAAAGAATTCCGCCAGGATTTGCTTTATCGCGTGAATACTGTTGAAATTCATCTGCCGCCGCTGCGTGAGCGCGAGGACGACATCCCGCTGCTCATCGAGCACTTTTTGGCAATTTACGGCAAAAAATATCACAAGCCAAAAGTTCGCGTCAATACTGCCAGCCTGAAAAAGCTAACCAAGTATGCCTGGCCGGGCAACGTGCGCGAATTGCAGCACGCCGTAGAACGCGCAGTCATTCTCAGCGACAGCAATGTCCTGCAGCCCAACGATTTTTATTTCCCATCCGCGGACAGCGACGACGACGCGCTCGTTTTTGATAATTTCAATCTTGAAGACGTTGAAAAGCTGGTAATTCGCAAGGCGTTAGATCGTTTTGGCGGCAATATCAGCCAGGCCGCGCGTGAACTGGGGCTGACGCGCACTTCGCTCTATCGCAGACTGGGAAAGTATGGTCTTTAAAAGTTTTCGCATCAATGTCATCGTCCGCGTGCTGATTACCAGCGGCACGCTTTACCTGCTTTTTTACCTCATTTTACAAACCTCGTTCTACGCCGCGACGCTCATCGTCGGCTTGACGCTGATTTATCAAATTTACGCGCTCATCCATTACGTCGAAAAAACGAATCGTGATCTCACGCGCTTTCTTGACGCTGTCAAACATTCGGATTTTTCGCAATCCTTCAGCGGCGCCGGCCTGGGTTCATCATTCGATTCACTAAAGGAAGCTTTTTCTGAAGTCTTCGCAAAATTCCGGGAAGCTCGCGCGGAAAAGGAAGAGCATTTTCGGTACTTGCAAACCGTTGTGCAGCACGTCGGCGTTGGGTTGATCGTTTTTCAACGTAACGGCGAGGTTGAGCTCATTAACACCGCCGCGAAGCGTTTGTTGCACACGCCCCATTTGCGCAACATGCGTGCTTTGGACCGCTTCAGCGCAGGACTTGCCGACAAACTCCTGGAAATGCGTCCTGGGGAAAAAAAGTTGATTCAGGTTAGTGAAGACGACGACCTTTTGCAGATCGCGGTTTATTCGACGGAGTTTCGCCTGCGCGAGCAAAACTTTGTGCTTGTTTCCCTGCAAAACATTCAGGCCGAGCTTGAGGAAAAAGAGATGGAAGCGTGGCAAAATCTCATTCGCGTCTTGACCCACGAAATCATGAATTCCGTCACGCCCATCGCTTCTCTCGCTTCAACCGCCAATGATTTACTCGACGGCGTCAACGACTCAAAAGCCATGCGCGAACTCAGCGACGACGACAAGGAAAATGTCGAAGACATCAGCGGCGCGCTTCAGACGATCAGCAAGCGCAGTCAAGGCCTGCTTCATTTTGTTGAATCGTATCGCAATTTGACCCGCATCCCGAAACCTGAATTTAAAATATTTTCCATCATGCAGCTTTTTGAGGACATCAGGCTTCTGCTCAAACAAAAGTTTAGCGACGCCGGCGTTGAGCTGGAAATTGCGGTCATGCCACATACGCTTGACTTGACCGCCGATCCTGAACTCATCGAACAGGTTTTGATCAATCTTCTCGTTAATGCGCTCCACGCCGTCGAGCGTTGCGCACATCCGATGGTGCGCATGAGCGCAAGAATCAACGAGAGAAGCCGGGTGGTGATTCAAGTTGCAGATAACGGCACGGGCATTATGCAGGAAGTGCAGGCGAAAATTTTTATTCCGTTTTTCACCACCAAACAAAAAGGCTCCGGCATTGGTCTGAGCCTGTCCAGACAAATAATGCGCCTGCACGGCGGCTCGATCAACGTCTTTTCAATCCCAAACGAGAGAACCGTGTTTACGCTCAGGTTTTGAAACCGCAGCATTTCCAATCTCTCATTGGCGAAAGCATCAAATTTATTAGAGCGGCCAAGACTTGGCGTAAACACATCTAAAATATTGGTTGCCATCATGCTTAGACACTCGTATTTTGTGTGTGTAACCATGTAAATTTTCACCTGCTGAAAAAGGGTCGGGAAATGGCGGTTGAAATTACGCTCTCGTTGCCTGATAATATCATTGAACACGCCAAACGTTTTGGAGGGATCACGCACCAGAATATTGAAGCGGTGCTAACGGACGCTCTAGAAATGATTTGGCCGACTTTAGGCGGTTTGCCGGAAGTCGATTACCCTCCCATATCTAGCTTATCCGATGATGAGGTGATTGCACTCGCCGATTCCAAGATGAATCCATTTCAAAACAACCGGCTGGGGACGCTTCAAGAGAAGGGAAAAGACGCCAGGCTCTCTATCGCTGAACGATATGAACTGATGGCTTTGATGCAGATATATCAAGTTGGACAACTTCGTAAGTCAGAAGCAATGGCTGAAGCTGTTCGGCGCGAATTGCGAGAGCCAATATCTGCGTGAAACGGATTCCTGCAAGAATTCGGCAACGCGTTCGCCGGCGAGCAGGTGAACGTTGCAAGTATTGTCTTAGCCAACAGCATTTTGTCATGGGGGCGCTTCAAATCGACCACATCATCCCGAAGTCTGCCGGAGGGTCTGATAAAGACGCAAATTTATGCTTGGCATGTGAATTATGTAACCAATACAAATGGAAGAAAACGGACGAGGCGGATCCCAAAAGCGGACGAAACGTAAGGTTGTTTCATCCGCGCCAACAAAAGTGGAATGATCATTTTACGTGGGGGGCGGGCGGAGCGAAGATAATTGGTTTAACCGCTGTTGGGCGTGCGACCGTAAATGCTCTCAGATTAAACAACAAACTGGCTGTGACGGTCCGAAAAAACTGGATTCGAGCCGGATGGCATCCTCCCGATAATTGAATGCCCAAAATCTATCATGAAGCGCGATTTCCCGGATTCAACAACCAAATGAGTCGCGTTATTTAAAACAATAGCCACCAATAATCATCACGCAAAAACCGCCTGTGCCGCATCAATCACTCTCCCGTATGCTCAACAAATTCTCCGCACTTCTTCAAATTACCCGCCCTGCAAACTGCGCCATCGGCGGTTTGAGTATTTTTATTGCTGCTGCTATTGCCGTTCCCCATCCGATTTGGCCGCAAGTTTGGTTTGCGGCGCTTTCCGGTATTCTCATCACGGCGGCGGCGAATGTGATTAATGATTGGTTTGACGTCGAAATCGACCGCATCAATCGGCCTGACCGCGTGCTGCCATCCGAGAAATTGTCCTTAAATGCGGCGCTTTGGTGGTCGATAATTCTATTTGCGGCGGGCGTTTTTTTTAGTATATTCGTCACCGTTCTCGGCACGGCTATCGCGGCGCTAAGTTCAATTTTGTTAATCTTTTACAGCGCCAAGCTAAAGCGCACCGCCTTTTGGGGCAACCTGGCCGTCAGTCTCGTGACCGGCGCGGCGTTCATTTACGGCGCATCAGCGGCAGGCGATTGGCGCGCGGGCGTGATTCCGGCGATTTTCGCAGCGCTGTTTCATTTCGGCCGAGAAGTTTTAAAAGACTTGGAAGACGTTGCAGGCGACGCAGCACTTGCGGCGCAGACGATACCGATACGTTATGGACGACGGTCGGCGATGATTATTATTACTTGCGTATACATTCTTCTCATCGTTACCACCATCATTCCCTTCGCGACTGGAATCTATAACCTCAACTATCTGCTCGTCGTTTTGCCCGGCGTGGGCGGCGTTTTGCTTGGCGTAATTTTCATTTTATGGACGCAGCGCGAAAACGCCAATCTGCGTCTTTTGAGCCAAATTTTGAAGGCGGATATGCTGGTCGGTTTATTAGCCATTTATCTTGGACAGGATTTTTAACAGTGAGAACTTTGGTTCAGCGCGTCAGCCAGGCGTTCGTTTCGGTTGACGACAAAATCGTCGGCAAGATCGACAAGGGGCTGATGATTCTTCTGGGCGTAAAGGCGGAAGATTCGCAAAAGGAGATCGACTACCTCGCTGGAAAATGCGCGAATCTGCGCGTTTTCCCGGATGAAAACGGCAATATGAATCGTTCGTTGCTCGACGTTGGCGGCGAAGCTTTGATCGTGTCCCAGTTTACGCTCTACGGCAATACGGCAAAGGGCAGACGCCCAAGTTTTATTGAAGCCGCCCCGCCGGAAATTGCCGAACCGATTTATAAAGATTTTGTGGCTGCGATGGAAAAACTGGGCATAAAATGCCAAACCGGCGTTTTTGGCGCAATGATGCTCGTCGAGATTCACAACGACGGGCCGGTGACGTTGATGCTGGAGAGCAAGTAGAAGTTAGTTTTTAGTGAATAGAAATCAGTGATTAGACGGTGGACGTTTTTAAAAACATTTTTCGACAAAAACCTTTGATTCTGGCTTCCGGTTCGCCGCGGCGGAAAGAGCTTTTTACGCAGGCGGGATTGGATTTCAAAGTGGATGTTTCCGACGTTGAAGAAATCTTTGATCTCAACCTGAGTCCTGAAGCAATTGTCCAGGAACTCTCGCAGCAGAAAGCGGAAGCCATTGCTCAGAAATATGAAAACGCTTACGTCGTCGGCGCCGACACGATTGTTGTCTTGGACGGGAATATTCTTGGCAAGCCGGAAAATGAGGCGCACGCTGAAAGTATGCTCGCAATACTAAGCGGCAGAACGCACGACGTTTTCACCGGTTTCAGCGTGATTGAAAAGCCGGAAGGGCGTCATTTCAGTGGATTTGAGAAAACCGCCGTTACATTCAAGCCGTTGACTCGCACCGAGATAAGCGCATATGTTGCGACCGGCAGCCCGATGGACAAGGCCGGCGCTTACGGCATTCAAGACGGCAGTGCGATATTTGTGGAGAAAATCGCGGGTTGTTTCTACAATGTCGTCGGATTCCCGCTGTTTCGTTTTTACGAAGTTTGTCGGAAAGAATTGAGTTAGTTTGTTTAAAGTAAGGCGGATTTTCCGTGGAAAAGAAGGACATCGGGGATCAGCTTTCAAGAGCGCGCAAAGAGAAAAAAATTTCGCTCTCGCAAATTGCCGAAGAGACCCGGATCAACCAAGACTATTTGGCCAACATCGAGCAAGGCGTATTTACATTTTTGCCTAAACCTTACGTTTTGGCATATATTAAAACTTACGCACAATTCGTCGATATTGACAGCGAAGCGTTGATTGAAGCCTGGGAAAAAAGCGAAACGCCGACGGTAGTAACCGAGGATGATTTGAACCTCGACGCTCCGTACCAAGACGAAGTCCGTAAGCTTGATGAGCAAGCCGAGCAACATCAGGCCAACAAGCAAAGCGCGCGTCCGCTCTCGAATTTCCAGACAATAAAAGCAACGCACTACAAGGAATTGGCGATTGGACTCGGCGTTATCGTCGTCCTGCTGATCATCATTTCGATTTTTTCGTTCGGCTCAGATTCTTCAACGGATTCGCCTACGACCGCGACAACGCCGGCCGCCGAGCCGACTTTTGATGAAATCGTTGCCGAACAACGCGCCGTTTTAGATTCTTCAGCGGCCCCAAAAACTGCGCAGAATGAAACGAAAACACATCCGACCGCTTCACTGACCCAAGGTTCCGGGAACGTCGGAGCTGCGCCATTTTCTCTGGCGCTCAATGCGAAGGGCAGGGTCTGGCTGGAGATCAGCATTGACGGCGGCGAAATGAAAGAATACCTTTTACAGCCGGATGAATCCATGCGTTGGCTTATTCAAAGCTCCGTTGACTTGAAAACCGGCAACGCGGGCGCAACGGTTCTGACAAGAGACGGACAAAGTCTCGGCGCACTTGGCGATTCCGGCATTGTGAAGCGCGTTTATGTGGCGCGTGACAGTGTTCGGGTTTACTGACTGATGTTACGCGCAGTAAAGCATTTCCGAGACTCAACCGTAAACAGCGTCTCATTACAGCTCGTTCCCAAACTCCGGTTTGGGAATGAAAATGGGCACGAAACTCCGGTTTCGAACCAAAGCCCTCAGTCGAAACTGGAGTTTCGAGTGCAATTGCGTTCCCAATCCCGAGATTGGGAACGAGAATTTTGGGCGTCTCGAAATTAGGTTGGCGGCAGGGCGCCGCCGCCGAATGGCTTTGATAAAAGGTTGCTGGATTATGAAGCCGGCGCGTAACATCAGTTACTGATAAAAATGTAGAAACGCGATGCATCGCATCCCTACGAATGATGATTTTTGCAGGCCCTTTTTTTCTTGTCATATTTATCAGAAAAAATTGTTATCTTCGCGCCGCACAATTTTGAAGATTTTGATGTGAGCCCGCATTGCGCGGCTTTGATATTTTTGAGCCCTTGAAAAAACAGGGTTCGGAAGATTTGGACAGACTGTTGAAAAGCAATTTAAGTATATATTTTATTGGAATTTGTGGTACTGGCATGGCTTCGCTCGCCGCCATGCTGAAATCTCGCGGCCATCACGTCTGGGGTTCCGACGAGAATGTTTACCCGCCGATGAGCACATTTCTCGCCGACCAACAAATTGAAGTCTTACAAGGTTTTGACGAAGCGCACCTTCAAGCAAATCGCCCGGATTTGGTGATTGTCGGCAATGCCATGTCGCGCGGCAATTCGGAGGTCGAATACGTCCTCAATGAAAAAATAGCCTATCTTTCCATGCCCGCCGCTCTGGGACAAAAGTTTATCAAGGACTATTATTCTTGCGTCGTCACTGGAACACATGGTAAAACGACCACCTCATCAATTTTAGCCTGGATTTTAGAATCGGCGGACGCCAACCCCGGTTTTTTTATCGCCGGAATTCCGGAAAACTTTCAACGCGGATTTCAATTAGGCGAAGGCCGTTATTTTGTTTCTGAAGGCGACGAATACGACAGCGCGTTTTTCGACAAAGGCCCGAAATTTTTGCACTACCGACCTGACCTTGCGATTATCAACAACATTGAATTTGACCACGCCGATATTTACAACAACCTTGAAGAAATCAAGACCTCGTTTCGGCGGATGATCAACATTATTCCCGGCAACGGGCACATTGTCGCCAACGCGGACGATCCGGTTGTGACCGAACTGATTGCAATGGCTTACTCGAACGTTCACAGTTTCGGGCTGTCACCTTCGGCAACCTGGCGCGCCGTTGATTTGGAATTTGGCGAGGCGGGGTCACGGTTCATCGTTTTAAAAGACGGGCAAAAATACTGCGAATTAACCACGCCGCTTTTTGGCGAATACAACGTCCGCAATGTACTCGCGGCATTTGTTTCAGCAACCATTTTAGAAATTCCACTAGAAAAAATTCAAGACGGTCTTTCGTCGTTCAAGGGCGTTCGTCGCCGAATGACGCAGATCGCTGACATAAACAAAGTCCTCATTTTTGAGGATTTCGCGCATCATGCAACCGCTGTTCGCGAAACGCTGAAAGGCGTTCGGCAACGTTTTCCAAATCGGCGCATAGTCGCCGTTTTTGAGCCGAGAACCGCGTCTGCAAAACGCAAGGTTTTTGAAAATCAATACTACGCCGCTTTCGATGAGGCCGATCAAATCATTTTAGCGCCGATGCATATGCCTGAAAAGGCGCCTGCAAGCGAAAGAATGTCGGTTGAAAACATCGTCAACGCATTGAATAAAAAGGGCAAAACAGCGCGTTCGTTCACATCGAACGATGCCGTTTTGAACTGCTTGGCGGAAGGGACGCAAAGCAAAGACATAGTTGTTTTTATGAGCAACGGGAACTTTGATCGATTGCCTCATCGCTTGGCGGCGACACTTAACAACACCACACTTAAGTAAGAAGAGGTGAGATATGAGCGAAGAAAGGAATCAAGAGTCGCGTCGCAGCGATAATTACCGAGGCGGCAGGAATTCCGGCTATGGAGGCAGAGGTCGCGGACGCAACAATCGCGGCGGCGGCGGGGGCTTTCGCGGCAGAAGACCGCCGAGACGCGATCCGCATGAGGATGAACGCATTCAAAGGTTGATTCGCAATGCGCAGGATATGCTGGTCGATTCGACCCAGGCGGTGTGTCTGGAAGATCTGAACGCATACGAACGCAAGCGCGTGCATCAATTTTATGACAGAAAAGATGATTACGAGACCAAGACTTACCGCAACGGAGAAGAATACCTGCTCTGGATTTTTCCGGTTGGCAAACTGCGGCAGTACGCCTTGGATCAAGCGCAATCTTCTCTGGAAACCGGCGAACAAATCAATTTGCCGCCGATGAGCAATTATGAGCGATTCATCGTTCATGACGCTCTGAAAGACATCGAAAGCATTGAAACCAATTCGTTTGGCGAAGATGATGAGCGACACATTCGCATCACGCCGGTTCGATTTGGGCGGAAAATCAAAAAAATCGTCAAAAAGCTAAAACTGTTCTAGAAGCAAGTCATAGTTTGATTTTTTGTTGAAGGCCGTTAATACTAACGGCCTTTTTTTGTCCAGCGCTTCCAGTAGCCTTTCCTCAATTCCTCCATCACCTTACGCGCCCTTATACCTTTTTCCTTGATTCCTTATCCGTTACAATATGGCTAAATGACCGGATTTGACGGATAGAAAATGAAGGGAAGTGGTATAATAAGCTGTTTTAAAAATCCCGCAGGGACGGTTGAAATTCTATTGCGTTTCCACCTTCAATCGTCCCTGGCGGGACTTGAAATCATAAGAGACCATCGATTCCAGGCGATAAATCGCCTGGCTATTATCAAGCATCCCTAAGGGACTTTTAAAACAGTCTCTAAAGGAAATCCAGGACACTCAATCTTCCGAAAAAGTCTTGAAGGCGGTGAGAGATTTTTTAAGAACGACGCCGGTTTATTTCGGGACTGCCTAAAAGCATGGTCTCTGAATGAAAGGTATTCCAAATGTAGGGGTTCAAGATTTTGAACCCCTACGATGTTGTATAGCACTACGACAAGATCGCCGAAGGTGCGCTATGCCGTAAGCGCCGAAAGCTTTTCTTGAAGAATGAGATAGGCGGGCGCTATTTTGCGCAGGATTCGATGGTTTGCAGGATTTTGTTGATTGCATCCGGCAGCGGAAAAGTTTTCATTCTGGCAATGCTCTCCTCGCGATTTTGAAACGCCGTCTCAACTGCTTCAACCAGTTTTTCCGGGGTCAAATCTTCCTCCTGAATCACGCGACTAATCCCTTGACTTTCAAAAAATTGCGCGTTTTCGATCTGGTCGCCGCGGCTGGCTTTTGCCGAAAGCGGGACGAGCAGATGCGGCTTGTTCAGCGTGAGCAGCTCAAACAACGAGGTCGCTCCGGCCCGCCCAACGACAAGATCGGCGCAGGCGAGAACGTCCGGCAATTCTTCTTGTAAATATTCAAATTGCACATAATTTTCGCGTGAGAGCAATGCGTCGACTTGTCCCTTGCCGCAAAGGTGCACAACATTGTAGACCTGGAGAGTTTTGGGGAGCGCTTGCCGCACGTTTTCGTTGATAAATCGCGAACCGAGACTGCCGCCCATAACCAAAATCGTGGGTCGCGAACCGTCGATTTTGCAAAATTCCAAACCGCGCTCGCGCTTGCCGTTCAAAAGCGCCGGGCGCACCGGCAGGCCGGTATGAACGATTTTTTCCTTTTGCTTGACAAAATCCGCCGTGCGCTCAAAAGTGACACAGATTTTCCTGGCGAACGGCATGGAAAGCCGCGTGGTCAAGCCCGGCGTCACGTCGGACTCGTGGGTCACGACGGGAACGCGATTCAGCCATGAAGCGAAAACGACGGGAAACGAAACGTAGCCTCCCTTGGAAAAAGTGAGCGTCGGCTTGAGCTTAAAGCTGTCTCTTATACACATCTGACGCTGCCGACGAGCTTCTTG
>CAXHAT010000019.1:0-57009 GCA_964014485.1 uncultured Deferribacteres bacterium | reverse complement strand
AGTAAAACCTCTTTTGTAAAACCCTTGCAGGGTTTATGAATTTCCGAATACTTATCCCACGGCAGCCGCCCGGCGCGGGCGGCTGCCGTGGGCTGTGGAGTATAACGCCTTCGGCGTAAGTAGTTGAACCGATTTATCCAAACTAAACGACACAGCACCGAAAATGAGTTTCAAAAGCTCAAAGGAAATCAATCTCCATGCAGATCTTGTTGAACACCATTGCCCTCGAACCCAATCGGTGGACAAAGCAAAAGAAACCGTATTTTGCCCTAAATGAATTGCTGCCCAAAATCGCCGAGACGGGATTTACAGGTCTCGAAATCTGGCAATATCATCTCTCCTGGGAGTCGAAACAGCAGATTCGTGAATACGGCCGCCAGATAGAATCACTCGGATTAAATGTCCCGATTCTTGGCCTATACCCGCAACTGCATTTTGACGGACGGGCCGCCGAAGACGAATTTCGTCTCTTCACCGAAATGTGTGAAGCGGCGAAAGAATTCGGGGCCGCAAACCTTAAAATCTGGCTGGGGCGTTTTTCTCCACACGATCTTGATGGAGAAACGCAGGCAAGATCATTGTCCTTCCTGGATCGGATGCTGACGCACGCTGGCAGCATGAAACTTCAAATGATCGGCGAAATGCACGAAAATACTTTGTTCGACTCTGCCGAATCATGCGAGAAGTTCTTTTCCTCTTACGAAAAAGCAGAAGAGATATTGCTGTGTTATCAGCCTTTCGACTTCAAAAGGACAGACAAAGCGCTGGATGACTTCGCGCGCTTCAATCGCAGAATCATTCACGTTCATCTCCAGGGTCGGAAAGATGGAGCATTCTGCCTTCTGCAAGACGCCGACATTGACTATCCCCGTCTTTTTTCAGAAATGAAACAGCATAAAACAGTGAAATATGCTTCGATTGAATTTGTCAAAAATTGCGTCGTAGAACGCCCGGAAGACTTCGACCTTCCCGAAGTTCTTGCGAATGCCTGGCAAGATTTGTTGTTTATCGAGCGGGACAAATGAAGGGTGTTCTCCTTCCGAACAAGTCTGGCTATTCCAAGCCGTACGGACAGAGAATCGCGCCCCGTTCGCACATCTGGAGCGACGTTATTGCATAAAACGCGCAATTCCCGCGGAAGAAGAATCACAGTCAGAAAAGTTTTGTTTCCAACAACTCGCGCCCTTAGACTGAGCAAATATTTCGGTAGACGTTTTTAGCCAGACGAGCCTATGCCACAGCTCAAGCATCTAAACGGCCTCGATTACGCGATTATCATTGTCTTCCTTTTCCTGGTCGGATCGGTCGGCGTTTACTTCGCCCGCTTCAACAAGAAGACGAACGACTATTTTAAGGCCGGCGGCCGCTTGCCGTGGGTGATCTCGGGCATTTCGCTATTTGTCTCCGGTTTTTCCGCCTTCATGTTCGTCTCCGCTTCCGGCTTTACCTACAAGAACGGTATTTCCGGCGTCTACATGTTTACATCGTCCTTCGGCGCTTACTGGCTGGGTTATTTCGTCTATGGCAAACTCTGGCGGCGGGCCCGTATCGATTCGCCGATGGAACTCCTGACGCAACGCTATTCTCAGTCGACGACCTATTTCTACAGCATCATCGCCGTCATTCCGAATATTCTGCTGATGGGGACGCTGATCTACACCCTGTGTATTTTCGTCTCCAGTGCTTTTGGCTTTGGCGCCAGAGAGTTTGATCTGGGACTGTTCACCGTCACCGGATTTGAAGTGACGCTGATTGCCATCGGCTTTGTTTTGCTGCTCTACACCGTCCTGGGCGGGCTCTGGGCTGTGGCGATTACGGATACGCTGCAATTCATCATCATGTTCTTGATGACGCTGGTCGTTTTCCCCGTCGCGTTCATCTACCTGGGAGACGGCAATTTCTTCGCCGGCATGTCTCAACTTTCTCAACAGGCGCCTCCCGGCTACCTGAGCTTTTCCGCGGGAGAGATTTCTTTTCTCTACATCAGCGCGTTCTGGTTCATGAACAGCTTTGGCTACAATGTCAATTGGCATATCGGGCAGCGCTACTACGCCATTGCCGACGAACGCGACACCAAAAAAATGGCAGCCTTTTGCGCCATTCTGGGTCTCATTGCCCCAATCATGTGGGTCATGCCGGTCTTGGTTTCGAAAGTCATCTTTCCGGATCTGGGCGCCCTTTGGCCGGAACTGACAGCGCCGCACGAAGCTTCGTTTGTCAGTCTGTGTCTTTTTATCCTGCCACACGGATTTCTTGGTCTGGTCGTCTCGGCAATCCTTGCTGCAAGCATGAGTTCGGCGGATTCGACCTTCAATTGGCTCGCTGCCGTCATCACCAAAGACGTCTTTGTTCCAATTTCCAAGCGTCTCAAGAATGGCGAGGCGCCTTCTGACAAGCTGCAACTCGTTGTCGGCAAGCTGACGGTTCTGACGGTGGGCGTCTTATCGATCCTGCTCTCCCTGGTTTTCCAGCGCATCGGCAGTTCGTTTGATTTGTACATGCAAATCTACTCGATGACAACGCCGTCGATGTTTGTTCCAGTGATGTTCGGCATGGTTTTTCGAAAATCACCCTGGTGGTCGGGAATGGCCGCAGCTTCAGCGGGGATCGTCGCCACATTTATTATGAACGCCGTGGCGACTGTCTTGGGAGGCAAGACCCTGGCGACTTTCGGAGATATCTTTGCTGACGTCACTTTTCAATTAGGCTTGATCAGCTTCGGCAAATTTGAATTGAACATCTTCTTTGGCGTCGCCGTGAGTCTCTCTGTTCTGTTGCTTTCGGCAAAGTGGCCAAATCGGCGTCAGCCGGATATTGATCGTCTTACGGCTTTTGACAAGAATCTGCGCACCCCGGCTTATGATGACGGGGCCGAGCTGGACGTCAAAAGCATTCGAGCCTACAACATTGTCGCCCTTCTCTCCGCCGTCATTGGCGTTTTGCTAATCGTCCTCAGTTTTTTCTCAGCCAGTCAAAACGATTTGCTGATCAACTTGTTTACAGGCGTAGGCGCCCTGGGCTTTGCCTGGTTCTTCCATAAACTGGCAAAAAGATATGTCAAGGAGCCAGCATGAAAGGTCTGAACGTTTTAAAGATTGTCCTCTTGGGCGCTTTTTCTTCTGCATTCGTCAGTTGCACTCCGGCGGATCAATCCATTTTTGGAGAATGGGTTCTCGAAGTAAGTGAAAGCACAGATATGGCCACTTGGCGCTATCGTCAATTGACTCTGGAAATTCAGCAGATGCAGGACCGTGTGGAGATTTTGCAGAAGTGGCGACGCGGTAAAGAGCCCTTTTATATCGACTCGCTATCGGTCGTACCAGGCGGGGCTGAAACTGAAATCCAAATAGAACGACAGCATTGGCCGGACAATTGGTACATGGGCGTTCTGGCCATGAAGGGAAGCGCCAAATCAATCACGGGCAATTGGAAAGTGCAAGATCGTCACTTACACCTGTCTGTCAAGCAACCGGTTCAGACATCCCAGGGTGACCATCTACTCACAACCGAAATGAATTTTCAGGTGGATCAAAAACTGGATCGCCTGACAGTCCAGGTACAAAGATCGACGCGCCCGACTCCGGTTGAGCTCATCTTTTATCGTACAAAAAAGGCGAGGTAAAGAACACATGCAAACGCATTCAGATAGACATTTTCCAGTCTTCAGGCTCTTTATGGCCGCCTGCCTCACGTTTTTTGCCCTGTCTAGTTCGCTGAGCGCAAGTCAAGCGAATCCCAAGTATGTGATGCATCTGGCCGACGAATGGGAAGTCAAGGGCAATTTATCAACCAACGCCTTGCTGATCACGTTGCAGGGTATCGCTAATCGCGAAGAGCCAAAACTCTATTTTCTCTATCCTGAAAAATGGGACTTCACCTTTTCCGAGCCTCTGCTCGACTATTACAAGACCAGCAGAAAGATGTCATTCGAGACCTTGACCTCGGCCGATCAGGCGCTGGATAAGCTGGCCGGCTATGCCCGGGGATACATCGTCTGGGATCCCAACGTGCGCACTTCTCTCATCGTTGCCTTCACGGCTGCTGGCATTCATCAGGCCGTCGTAGTTACTGAAGATCAAATTCCACTCGTGCAGAAGCACGGTCTGCAGCAAGTCGAAGATTTCAGAGAAAAATTTGTTGGCAAGACGGATCATGAGATTTACACCTGGGCGTACGACGAGTACTGGGCCGACTGCAGCAAATCGTACCTCGTCTACATGGGCGGCGAATGGGGCAAGATCATGAAGCCCGGCGTCGCAGATTTTGGCGTCAAGAAGCGCGCTTTCTTTACGGACGCCTCGACCAAACCATCCGATAAGGACGAATACAATTTTGCCAAGAAACTCTTCAGCGAAATGGAACCGATGTCCTTTGTTTTCGGATGGCACTCCTACAAAAAGGACAAGGAAGCCGATCATGTCAGCTTGACTTCGAGCTATGGTCTCCGGGTTGAAGGGCTGCATACGCTGCCAAACATGAGCTTCAATATCCAGATTCCGCTCACGCCAGGCTTTACCTTCAGGAACAATCACAATGTCAAACCCGGAAAAGCGTACATTCCGCAGGAAAAAGTCTATATCGCCTGCATTCAAACTGATTGTCTCGGCCTCGGCGCCTGGACAAAGCCGGGTCGAGGCGAAATCCCCTACGCGTGGGAAGTGACGATGAACTGGTCATGGCTCGCCCCTGCGATGATGCAGTTCTTTTATGAGCAAGCGACGCCCAACGACTATTTCATCGGCGCCTTGTCAGGGCCGGGCTACATGTATCCACGCTCAATTCCTATGGAAAAATTGCCTGCGCTTGTCGATACCGCCTATGCGTTGATGCAGAAGCTGGATCTCAATGTGTTTGAAATCATGGAACACTCCAACTATTGGGCGTCGGACGGCGTCGATGACGATCTTCCGAAAGAGATTGTTGACGTCTACTACGACCGCATGCCTGATGTTCTCGGGTTTGCCAACGGCTATCGGCCGGCTCACACGTTTACAGTTCGGGACGGTAAACCATTTATCTCTTACGATTACTATCTCGGAGAGAAACGCGACGAAGCCGAAGCGGCTGCCGACTTGATCGAATTGGCTAATCTGAATCCAAAGCGGCCTTATTTTCTGCTGATGCATGTGCGGCAATGGAGCGATATCCGGCGCGTACAGCGCATTTTGAATCGGCTGCCCGAAGACTTCGAACTGGTCCCCCTGGATATTTTTCTCAAAATGGCGGGCCAGCAACCAACTTTTCAAACGCGTTATCTTGAAGATATCGAAGAGTAAGCATTCAATTTTCTCTTGTCGATAAATATGCAGAATGAAATGAAGTCCTCACAAGTTCGTCCCCCGCGATCACTTTCGCGGCGACAGTTCATGCAACGAACCGGCTCCGTTGCAGTTGGGCTTGCTCTGGCACAACAGTTTGCCTGTTCCGCTTCCAGGACAGCGCTACATCCACGCATTCTGCTGACCCAGGAAAGTCTCCCCGACCTCCGTTCGATCAACGATGTCAGAGCCAGCATCGACGCCGGCGGCTACGCGGCGGAGATTTGGCAACGCCTGCTGCAAAAGGCCGAACTCGATCTGAATGCCGCCCCACTGACGCCTTCATCGATGTTCCCAGGACGCTCGGCTGGCGCGGCGAAACACAATAATCCAGACTACACCGTCTGTCACGCCGCTGGACAGCGCATTCTGAGATCATCTCTGATTCATCTGCTCGTGGGTCAAGAAGCGCACAAGCGCGTCGCTCTTGAGCAAATGGAAAGCCTGTTTGATCCAACTGCCTGGAAGGCCTGGATCGATCAGTCTCACGTCCACTTTGGTCATGCGGCAGATTTACGCACCGGCATGTTATCGCACGATGTGGCGCTTGCCTACGATTGGCTCTACCTTTCCCTTTCAAAGAGTGAACGCGAGTTCGTTGTGGAAGGACTTGACCGTTGCGGCATTCAACCTTACCTGAGTTCTCTGGATCAGGATCCGTGGTGGGTGCATGATATGAATAATTGGCTCACCGTCATCGTTGGCGGACTTGGCGTTGCCGGGATGGTTTTGGAGCACGAACACCCCGATGCGAAGCGCTTGATCGCCTATTCGCAGGAAAAGATGGACGCCTACATGCGAACTTACGGCGACGACGGCGAATTCAATGAGTCGGTTGCCTATTCAAATGCCACTCGATTACCGGCGGCCTACTACATGATTCAACTGTACTGGTCTTCAGGCGGAGAAAACAGACTTGCCGCCAAGCCCTTTCCGCAAACCTGCCGCTGGATGATGTACAACACGCTTCCCCCCGGACGCGTCGCGAAATTTGGCGACAGTCACGCGCAGCCGCCGGAAGTGCGGTTTTTCACAGCCGTCGCCAGTGCCACACGCGATCCGCTCCTGCAATGGTTCTATTTGCACCACGCAAAGGAGAGCGCCGATCCCTTTGAATTTCTCTGGTACGACGATCGGGTTCCGGCGAAACCACCGGAGGCGGGTTTCCCCCTCGGAAAGGCTTTCGCCGCCCATGGCATGACCGTTTCAAGCCGAACAAGCTGGGATCTTGCCGAGACTGATTGTGTCGTTTATGGCAAGGCCGGACGCGAAGAAAACCATGAACACAACGATATCGGGCAGGTCTGCATCGATGGCTTTGGTGAATCCCTGATCGTCGACTTAGGTTCGCCTTCGGGATATCCAGCCGATTTCTTCGAAAATGAAACGCGCTGGCAATACTACAACGCCGGGATTATCGGGCACAATGTCCTGCAGTTTGGTGAGCGGGAAATGCGTTCAACTTCGCAGGTCCGGGCCGCTAAAGATCAAATCGACTTTACTGAATACTCCGGGCGCTTCCTTGCCACCGACTTCGACAACAGGCAGGGTTCCTGCTGGCAAATGGATCTGACCCGCGCCTACGACGGCGTTCGTTCAGTGTATCGAACCGTGCTGCACCTGTTTCCGGGCATTGTCGTCGTTCTCGACGAAGCCGATTTGCCTCAGGAAGAGCCTATCTCGCTGCGATGGCACACGGCGCAGTCGCCAGCTCTTTTGCAAAAAAACTTCTTCTCTGTGGAGCGTCAAAAGGGCGCATTGGACGGGGCGGTCTTTTCATTGTCGCCCGGCAGCACTTCGAAGCTTGTTTTGCGCAATCATGCCTATCGTGCGCCTTTCGACAAAGATCGCTTAGGTGAACCACTGGAAGCCCGTAGCGAGCCTTACATTGAACTCGAACAAAAGTCTACAAGCTGCCGTTTCTTGTCGCTCTTCGCCGTTCGAAAAGCGAGCGAGCCGAGTCGCCAGTGGCAAGCGGGGCAAGATCGCTGGTCAATCGAGACTAAAGACGGGCTCGTTCAGGTTGTCCTCGACCAGGAGAAGATAACAGTTTCGAATAAAAGCCAGGGAATTGAACGTCAAATCCGGCGAGTCTGAGAGATGCTAACACAAGTCGCTCCATCTCGCCCGAGCGGTAAGAACCTCATTCCAAACCACCAAAGAAAGTATGCTGAGAAAAGAAACATCGAAGAGAGCAATTCCAGAGGTTGGTCTTCTAATTGCCGTCATATTAGCCATTGGGAGCACTCCAGTGAATGCGCAAGAGCCTGTTGTGTATGCCGTGACTTTACAGACTTCCCATGCCCACACGGGCATGAAAACCCCGCTTTCCGGCCTGTTTTACCAGAAAGTTGACGGCGATACAACCTGGCAGCTCAAGGGACGCCCCAACAACCGGGCTTACAGCGTCGATTTTCATCAAGCCACGAAAGGTCGCCACCAGGCGATGGCCACTCATACGGGCATTCATCAGAGCTGGGATGGCGGCGAGACGTGGAAAGTGACGAGCGGCTGGCAAATAACGGAAGCCAACAGCGTCGTGATTGATCCCAAGAACCCGGCGATTCTCTATTGTGGTACGCCGTACGGGTTCTACAAAACGACGGACGATGGCAAAACTTGGCGGCATTCTGTAAATGGACTCAACAGTCTAAACGATAAATTCATCTCACGAATCGTCATGGATCACAGCAACAATGCGCGTCTTTACTGCTCAACAGAAGGTGGCGTGTTCAAGAGTGAAGACGCCGGGACGACCTGGAGCCGCCTGGGTTTAAAAGTTGGCCACGTACGTGTTGTTGCCCAGCATCCTGTCAACCCCGACATTCTTGCCGTTGGCACGGAAGAACATGGTCTCTATTTTTCACTGGACGGCGGGCAGGTCTGGGAAAGGCGCGATACGGGTGTTCTACACAACACGTTTTATGAAATTGCCTTTGATCCGCAAAATCCCGACGTCGTCTACGCCGGCGGTTTCCAGACCGGCGTCTACAAATCAACCAATGGCGGCAAGAACTGGAAAAAGCACCACAAGGGTCTGGATCGTCTGGATATTCGTTCCCTGGTGGTTGTTCCTTCGAAACCGGAAATTGTCTATGCCGGGACACTTGGCGGTGGCGTCTTTCGTTCAACCGACGGAGGCCAGACCTGGAACTATGCCGGCATTCATCATGGTTATGTCACCACGCTGCGGGTTGAAGAGCATTAGTGTCTGTTGAGTTGTTTTCTGCCATTTTTTGGCAAAACTTAAATTCCAAATGATAATCTTCAAATTACAAATAAATCCCAAGCACCACATTTCAAAGCTCAAACCAGGCGCTGTCTTGTTTACCGGAGCGGATTGGAAATTGCAATTTGATATTTGTGATTTATTTGGAAATTGGGATTTGGCGTTTGGGAATTCTGGCTTGTCCGGGTTAGGTAGAATACACCCGTAGAGCGTCGGGTAAACTTAAAATGCACGTCTCCCCTGGAGGTAAAGCGTTCAGACAGGCGTCGCAACGGAGACCGTTTCGACGAGGAGTGATCATTTCATTCAAAACTTAACTGCAAAGGTCAGTTATGCCCAGGCTTAAACAAAATATCTCAACGCAATTCGTCATCGTCGCCCTTTTATTTCTAATCGGATCACCTGCCATGTCCCATGCGAGCACTGTTCTCCAATCATCCTATCAGAAAGAGTTCGAGAAGCGCAGGGCGTGGTTTATTTCCCTCTATGACTCGTCGAAGATGGTCAACTACAACGTCATCGCCGCGCGATATGCCACCGGCAACAATGTCAAACTTGCAGACGAGATGTTTGAAAAGCTGCTGCAGGAGCCTCGGGGCGACATGTTCTGGATGTACCGGGTGATCGGCTGCTACCTTCTTGGTAAAGACAAAATGTCCGCGAAAACGCGAAAAGCTGTTCGTGAAGCGTGGCGCACCTATGCGCCAAGTCGAGGAGATACTGAAAACCATTGGGCTCTGTACTACACCTGCCTGCTGCTCGCGGCGGAACAGTGGCCCGGAGAAGCGGGCAACACCTGGTTTGACGGCGCCTCGTCCTCCGAAAAAGCCGCTGAGTCGAAAGAGTATCTCATTCACTGGATCAAGCTGACGACAACCATCGGTCAGGGGGAGTTTGATTCACCCGATTATCTGCACATGTTTCTTATCGCAAGCACCCTGCTGGCGGAATTCTCAACAGACCCGGAGATGCGGAAGCGCGGCGAGATGCTCACAGACTATCTTTTGGCCGATTACGCGGTGGAGCATATCGATCAGCTCTATGCCGGCGGCCATAGTCGCATTTACGAGCGCAATCTCATGCAGCCGAAATTTTGTGGGGCTTCGACGATCGCCTACTTCTATTTCGCTACGGGCGCACCTCAGCGCAGCGGCTGGATGCTCTATCCACTCCTCACCTCCTACCGAATGCCAGAAATTATCTATCAGATCGCAACCGACCGGAGTAAACCCTATGTTCACCGCGAGATAAAAAGGGTGAGACACGTCATTCGCTACGGTGAAGAACGCAATCCCAAGGTCTTCAAGACAACCTACATGACGCAAGATTATGCCCTGGGGTCGCTGCACGGCGGTATGCTGCAACCGATCCAGCAATTGACCTGGAGCGTCAAATATCGTCACGGGCGACCGACTTCGATGATTTTTGGTCTGCACCCGTATTGGTCTATCTACGAAATCGGCATGTTTTTTCCGGAAGAGATGAAAACGGTGATGGCGGCGATTACAGCTTCCAAAACGACCTACAACAATCCAGATAAATGGACTGGCGGCTCCCCCTTTGAGCGGACATTTCAGTACAAAAGCACTCTTCTTGCGCTGTATGACATCCCGGCCGGGACGACGTCTGAACATATCGACGGCTTCTTTCCGGCAAATCTGGACGAGCGCATTCTGGACGATTCCGGGTGGATCTTGTGCAAAGCGGGCGATACCTACGTCGCCTGGTATCCCCTGCAGCCGGCCGTTTGGAGTGAAGAATATCAAAAAGCCGCTGCAGCGTTCAACGAGGGGACTTCTTCCCGCGCGAATGATGGCTCACTCGTTCTGCGGAACCATCGTTTGCGCAGCCATGAACTGCAAAACGGGTATGTGGTTGAAGTGCAGAACAGAGAAGAAGCGGGAAGCTTCGAACAGTTTTGCGCCGCTGTCAGATCACGAATACCGGAAGCGGTGTTCAGTCCTGACGAGGTCAAAGTCGCTTACAAGACAATCCACGACGACGAAATGGAGTTTGTCTTTCCAGACACCCGTCGGCTCAATGGTTCAACCTATGAGCTCGACAACGACAAACTCTTCTCTGGCCCATACCTGAACGCGGATCACGGCAGTGAGAAGCTCAAGATTTCACACGGCAAGAAGGAACTCTCTCTCGATTTCAAAAAGCTTGAAAAGACTGAAAAGTGAAGTGAATCATAATCGAGGTGTCGTCATGCGACCTTTTTCTCTGGGGAATCGCCCACTGCGAAACCTGAGTTGCCGATTTGCCGTCGGGCTGCTCCTGCTCATGCCTTCGATCAGTTCGGCACAGCAACCGGGTTTGTTTTTTGACCGTGAAGATGTGCCAAAAATCCGCGAACGCTTCCAATCTGACCCGATGTTTGCCGATCTCAAAGCCACTTTTGAGAATAAGGACATCGAAGCCGAAAAGAAATTCATGACGGAGGAAGTCGTTTACAACGATCACCTTTTTCACGTTGCTCGCTTGAGCCGATTCGCGCAGGAGATGTCGTTCTACTACGTCTTTTCAGGCAAGCGAGAAGCGGCCGATCTCGCCATCCAGGCAGTGCGTACGCTCATGAAGTTTCCCATTTGGGACTATTTCCTTGATGGCGACAAGGTCATGGGCCTACAGCGCGCCTCAGCAGCAGCGATTGCGACGTCCATCACCGTTGAATTTCTGGGTGACCTGATCGACGAAGACGAGCGGACTGACTGGCTAAAGATAATGGCCGAACGCGGAATCGAGCCTTGTTATGTCGCAACCTACGGCATGCGCTATCCTGAAACCGTGACCGGCTGGCGCATCAACCCTGAAAGCACCTATTTCGATCACCGCCCCGGAGATCGCGGCTGGGATCTCTCCCGCTGGCCCTACATTCTGGACAAGAACAATCTGAAGTCTATACCCGCTTCGGCGATATCGATTGGTGCGCTGACGTATCGCCGGTATTTCGGTGAGTCCGAGGATACAAAACGCTGGCTGGAGCAGGCGACCTTTAGTCTCGCCTCATTTGACGAGCTTTTCGAACGCGATGGCTCTTACGAAGAGGGCGTTTCCTATGCGCATTACACCACGTCGCATCTTTTGCAAGGCATGATTCCGATTAAGCGCATCCTTGGCAAAGACGTCACCGACATCGTCAATTGGCCGGGCTACATAGAGTTTCTGCAGCAACTGACGCTTCCAACGGTTCGTGATCCCTATCAGGTCATTAATTTCAGCGATGTTGGGCGTGGGGCCGTCTCGTCAGCAGCCTTCTGGCTGGCAGACGCCCTTCACGATCAGCGGGCGCAATGGCTTGGCAAAAACCACTCTTACAGACACGATCAATGGTCGCTGATCTGGTACAATCCTGAGATTCCTTCGGATGCACCACCGGCTCGACCGGAGATCTACGAAGCAGATTTAGACTGGATTGTCGGCAGAACCGGCTACGAAGCAGAGGATCTGGTGGTCGCCCTGCGAAGCGGCGGTCCGATGAATCATGAGCATGCCGATCGAAACAGTATTATCCTGAAGGCTTTTGGCGAGCTTCTGGTGTCCGACCCGCATCGGCCGCCCTATTCTTACACCGACCCTTCCTGGGCCATGCGCCACACTATCGGTCATTCCGGTGTTCTGGTCGATGGAGAAGGGCATCAATATGTCGATGGCTCAGAAGGCACCAACTCTTCCAAAGCCTGGGCGCACATCGTGAGAAAGGGTGAGCGCGCGACGCATCTGTTTTGGACCAGCGACGCCACGCCGGGTTACCGGTTAGTGAATGCTGACATCAAGAGCCTGACGCGCACCGTCATCGTGCTGCATGAACTGCCGGCGGTCGTTCTGTTGGATAAGCTCATTAAGGCATCCAAACCCTCGAAAATGCAGGCCCGATTCTTTGCGTTTAACAATGACGGCAAGGCGACGGTCGAAGCGGCTTCTTCCGGGTTTCGAACAACACGACCTCATGCGCGCCTGCTTGGCTTCAGTGCTGGCAAAAATGGTCAATCGTTCAAGACCGGGTTGTTGCCGATCCCGGAAGAGAAAGCCAAGATGTACCCCTTTGTCGAAGTGAGCACGGTGGAAGAGGCGATGGCGCCGCTTCAGGTGACGGTTCTGATCCCCGGGAAAACGGGAATGCAAAAACCTGAAGTGCAATTTGCTCAGACTGCAAACGGCTTGCAATTGAGCGTGATGACCCAGGGTAAAGAACAGCAAATTCTTGTTTTTGACGCCGGTCGTATACCTGAATTCAAAATCGACTAGCGCATTGTCACGATAAAAATTGTGAGTTTGGCGTCTCCTTCTTATTGAAGGCTTTGGTAAACCTAGGCATGAAACCGCGTTTTCAATGGTTTTCATTAGCCCTGCGCTTTAGCGCAGGGAAACAAGGAGACGCATCCTTCTTCTTCCCCGGCCTGAAGGCCGGGGCTAATGAGACGAATTCTGACGACGATCAAAAACGAGTCACTCGCAAAATTGAGTTTGACAATACACTATCGATGAAGTACACAAAAGTGATGTGTCTATGAAACAGATGAAGCGCCGACAATTTTTGAAGACTTCTTCGACAGCATTACTCCTACCTGGCCTGTTGCCGCGCTGGCCGGCAGTTGCGGAAACACCCAATCTCTTTTACGAAGCGAGTGACTTAGCCCGGATTCGCACGAACACACAGACGCCGCTGCTGCGCAACTACTACCAGGATTCTCTGAACGCTGACTTAACGCATGATCGGCAGGAGGTCGAGAAATTACTGGCAGATCGAAATCTGTTTACCGGCTATCGCCACGTCTTGCATCTCCTGCGGCGGGAGTGTCTGGTCACTTTGGTAGAAAGGATAGCCAATCGTCGGAAGTTTGCCCTGGAGCTGGTTGACGTCGTTCTCGGGCGTGAGAAGTGGGATTATTTTCTGGCGGATGAGCGCCCGCTTGGTTTTCAGCTTGCGCCAGATACGGTTATTTCCCTCCTGTTTGCCCTGGAAGTGCTGCGGCCGCATCTCAAACAAGAGACCAAATCGAGACTTCTGGGGAAGCTGGCAGACGAAGGATGCACCCGATGCTACAATGCTCTGGCAGATATGGAGAAAAAAGAGCACACGACGAACTGGCGTTTTGATCCTGATTTTCTGGCAAACTACGATATCGATATGACGCGCTGGCCAATTATTCTGGATGAAACAAATCTGAAAGCGATCCCCTGCGCCGGATTGGGTCTCGGAGCACTTGCCCTTATGAACCACGATCAGCGCGCCCCTGCCTGGCTTGATATGGCCATTCACAGCACGCGGGAATTTCTCAGCTTGTTTTCGTCGGACGGCAGCTATTTTGAAGGCGTCAGCTACGCCGATTATTCGATGCGCAATCTCTTTCTGTTTATGGACGCGCATATGAAACTGCGCGGCGATATCGATTGGCCTGACCTGCTGAATCTGCACGGCTTTTCCGAGTTCATCGCCACGATGCAAATTGGCAAGCGCAAAGAAGCGGGGAAAATAGACATCGTCAATTTCAGCGACGCCAACAGGAGTATTCATCCCGCCACTGCTCTCTGGATTGTGCGCCAGACGCGCGATCCGCTGGCGCAATACGCAGCGCAGCATTACACGGATCATCGCAGCGAACGCAACAAGGGGGCCAGCAACTTCGCCGACCGGCGCTTTTTTTCGGATTTTCTCTGGTATGAGCCGAGCATCCCTGCGGAAGCGCCTTCAGCACGTCTTCTGAACCGCAGACTGGATTTAGACTGGATCGTCTGTCGCTCCGGTTGGGACGAGGACGCCAGCGCCATTGCATTTCGCAGCGGCATGCCGTCCAATCATGAGCACGCGGATCGCAACAGCTTTATCTTTAAGGCCTTCGGGGAACGTCTTCTTACGGATCACTACGGCGCCGCTTATGATTGGCGGCAGCCCAACTGGATTCTCAGATTGACCGAGGCGCACAACGCGGTGCTGATCAACGGGAAGGGCCATCAATATCACAAGGGCGAAGAGGGCACCAATGCTTCTTTTTCCGAAGCCCGCATTCGCCGATATGTCGATCGCGGCGACTGGGTTTGGTGGAACAGTGATGCAACCCAAGCCTATGCCCTTGTAAATCGAGACGTTGAAAACGTCGTCCGTTCAGTGCTTTTTCTCAAGCCCGACATTCTGGTTCTTTGCGATCAATTGCGCATGCGTCGTTTTCCGTCGCAACTGGCCGTTCGTTTTCATCCCGACAATACGGACAATCAGGCGAGCATCTCAATCGATGACGAACATAAATTTCGGATTCAAAGACCCAATGCGCGACTGAATGGATCCATCTCAGCGACTGTTAAGACTTCGCTGCGAGTTGCAGAATTAGAAATCTCGATGGACCACGGGGTTTTCCCTTTCGCCGAAGTTGTGACTGAAAAAACCAAGGCCGCGCACGTGCTCACCGTTCTCGTCAGCAGCCGCAAGGACGCCAGCCAGCCAGAAATCGAGATCACTCGTCGTGAGACCGGCTGGGCAGTCATTGTTGACAATCGCCAACTTGAAGTCAGGACCTTAGGAGAATTACCGGAGTTCATTCGTGTTTAGCCCACGGCAATCCGTTGGCAAGGAAAGAGCTTCTGTTCAATATCGTCGGAATCCATGCTTTTCAATCTTGATCACAAAACGAGTGCGTTGCGCTCCGCCGTCTATCTTCGGCTTGCGTTTAGGCGAGCTAAGCGCGAAAAGATAAAAGCTCTCGGGCAGAGACCGATCGTGATTGGCGGATGCGGCCGCTCCGGGACGTCGCTGCTGTTGTCGATCTTGTCAAGCCATCCGAATATCTTCGCGGTTGGTCAGGAGACCATGGCACTTTGTCCTGACGCCTTCAAGGGCATTGAGTACGTGCCCAGACCCGACACCACCGTGCCTTTTCAACTATGGAAATTGTATCGCGAGTTTCGCAAAACCGACATTCCTGAAGAATGTCAACGCTGGTGCGAGAAGACGCCGCGCAACGTGATCTATTTCCAGAAAATTCTCGAATACTATGGCGAGCGCGTGCGCATTCTGAACATCGTTCGCGATGGCCGCGACGTGATTACTTCCCGGCACCCGTTAGACCCGAGTCGTTTTTGGGTGCCCAGTGACAGATGGCTCACCGACGTCGCCGCCGGCAAAAGGTTGGAAAATCACCCGCAGGTCTTCACGCTGCGCTATGAAGATCTCCTTGATGATTTTCAGGAGACCATGCAAGCTATCTGCGATTTTCTCGACGAGCCCATGCATGAATATCTCCTGGCCTATCCGAAATTCGCGAAGATTCAGACCAATCGCGCCTGGTTTGGCGAAGCCCGCCCAATAACGCGGGCTTCGGTCGCGCGATGGCAGAAGCCAGAATTTGCAAAGACAATCGAAGCATTCTTATCCTTACCGAAGGCCCGTTTACTTCTGCGCCACTATCGGTACCTGAACTGAAAAGAAAGGAATCAACAGAAGAAATGCCTAAACAACGTTGGACCGTCATCGGATTCGGCGGCTACGCCCTCGACCACCTTAAAGCAGTCGATTGGCTCGACGGCCAAAACCTGGCCGAACTTACTGGCGTCATCGCTTTGCCACAAGACCAGCGGCAAAATCCGGCTCTCGTCGCCAAACTCACTTCTCGCGACATTCCTTTGTATCCAAGTATCCAGGCGTTCTTTGATCAGGGTTGCCCGAATACGGACGTCTTGACCGTCCCCATCGGTATTCATCAACATCGGCCGGTGACCTGTCAGGCACTCGAACGGGGGCTGCACGTCTATTGCGAAAAACCGGCGGCAGGCACTGTTCAGGAAGTCGACGCCATGCTTGAATCCGAGAAGCGATCCGGCAAAAAACTTGCTATTGGATTCCAGTTTCTCTATTCACATGCGATAGAACAGATTAAAGATCGGTTGAGTCACGGTCGACTTGGAAACGTGCGTTCGATTTCACTCTCGTGCAACTGGCCGCGGAGTGAACGCTACTATACTCGAAACGCCTGGGCTGGTAAACTCCGGCAAGACGACGACTGGATACTTGATACGCCAGCCAATAATGCCACTTCCCATTTTCTCATGAACTTACTCTACCTCGCGTCGGCAGAACCGGGTCATGCCGCCACACCGTCAAACATGACGGCGGAACTCTACCGCGCCAACCAAATCGAGAGCGCCGATTTGACGCAAATGCGGTTCGAAACCGATACAAAAACGCGCTGTTTTGTGACCTTTGCGCATTGTAGTGACCACCGAACCGGACCTTTCTTGCATCTTGAAGCAGAAAAAGGACGGGTGAAATGGGAAGGTGACGCCGGGCAGACGATGATCGAATACGATTCTGGAGCACAGGAGAGCTTCAACAGCATGACCCATGACTTTTGGCGCTACGATATCTTCCTCGATTTCGCACAGGCAATTGCTCAAGATGGCACGCCGCTCTGCACCGCGAAGGTTGCGCGAGCGCAGACGTTGTGCATCAACGCCATGCATGAAAGCTGCCCGCAAATCCACACGGTTCCTGAAGAATTTGTTCACTATGTCACCGATATTGAAGATTATCCTCCCCGAGGGGAAGAACGGTTTCGCAGGATAGTTGGTCTCGACAGTCTCCTGCTCAAGTGCTTTGAAACAAGATCTTTTCTCAGCGAGTTGCAAGTCCCCTGGGGGAAGGCAGCACGAAACCCGAAGTTCTCTCTGCAAAACTACACGTCATTTCCCGTTTCAGCACCCATCGAATAGGAAAATCATGAGCGATAAATCTAAACTGGCTCGCTGGGGGCAGTATGAAGAACTGCGTCCGGCACAAATCGATGAGATTCGCGACGAATCGCCCATTGCCTACTTGCCCTGGGGCGCGTTGGAATGGCATAGTTATCACGCGCCAATCGGACTGGACGGACTCAAGGCGCATGGACTTTGTCTCGCCCTTGCAAGAAAGACAGGCGGCGTCGTTCTGCCCGCCGTCTATGTCGGCACAGATACAATCAAACCCTTCAAAGGCTTCAAGCATACGATTGAACATGCACAAGAAACGGTGACCACCCTTTGCCTTGAATACCTGGAACAGCTTGTCGATGAAGGCTTTAAGGTCTTGATTGTGGTCACTGGCCATTACGGCGGCGGGCATGTTGAAGCGCTTGAAGCAGCCGCGAGAACTTTTGAAAAGCGACATCCTGCGATCAAGCTCTGGTCCATGCCCGACTCAGAGCCGCTTGAAGGGCAATATCCTAAAAATCATGCGGCGCGAGGCGAAACCAGCTTTCAAATGCGCTTCCGGCCCGAGCTTGTCGACCTGAAGCTGCTCCCCCAAGCGCGTGAAACCACTTTGGACGATGATGGGATCTGGGGTGAAAATCCCAAAAACGCCACTGCCGAGGAAGGCGAGCAAATGTTACAAGCCTTCCTTGCAGGATCTGTCCCGAAAATTCAACAACTCTTGCAGGAGATCCAACCATGAAATATCGAACATTAGGACGAAGCGGACTACGTTGCAGCGAAATTGGTCTGGGAACCTGGGCTTTCGCTTCGCTAGTCTACGGTAAAGTGAAAGAACAAGAGGCTCAGGATGCCATTCGAGCGGCCGTGGACAATGGCATTAACTTCTTCGATACAGCGCCACTTTACGGCTCAAAGGAGGAAGACGGGATCGCCGAAACTATCTTGGGGCAGGGATTGAAAGGCATTCGTGAGAAGGTTTTGATCTCCAGCAAGTTTGGTCGCAATCCAACTGAGAATAACGCCCCCAATTTTCATGCACAGCGGGTTCAGGAATCAGTAGAATCCAGTTTATGGCGTCTTAAAACCGATTATCTTGATGTTTTGTTCTTCCATAGCCCGTTTAGCCCTGAAGAAATTCATGACGATGTCTGGGAAGCGCTGGAAAAACTCAAACAGGCGGGCAAAGTCAAAACGGTGGGGCATTCGATCTCCATGTTTAAGGATACGGAACAGATGGCCCGCGAGTGGGCTGCGGAGCGAAAGATCGATGTGATTCAGGTGGTTTATAGTTTGATGAACCGCGAGTCTTCTGCGCTAATTCAGGATCTTGGCCGGCAAAATATCGGCGTCGTCGCGCGCGAATCTCTTGCAAATGGGTTTCTTTCAGGTAAGATGACGCGTGACACCGTCTTTGAAAAAGGTCATATTAACGCCCGATACGGCAAAGAAGAGTTAGAACAGCGTGTTGACTATCTCGAAAAGCTGGACTTTCTCGTCCGAGGCGAAATCGACACCCTGCCCAAGGCAGCGATGCGCTGGGTCCTGGACAATCCTGACGTTTCGCTTGTGTTGTCAGGAGCCAAGAACAAGCAGGAAATCCTTGAGTGTGGCGAAGCGTCTGAGACTACCGGTTACACGTCTGAAGAACTCGCACGAGCCAACGAGATTCACTTGCGAGATTTTCAAGCAGCGTAGTGTCGTAGGAGAATGTTATCTAACCCAAGTTGTGACCCGCCCCAAAATGGCGCTCCTGCCCACCCGTTTTCGGATAGGTCACAACTTGGGTTATCTAAGAATAGCCCCATAGGGTTTGGCAAGACTCACTTTGAAGTCATCATTTAGGATCAGAACTTCCATTCGAAAAGCCGAACTTGTCTTCTGACCAGGCACGTTCGATCTCTTCATGCGGCGCATACAGCCGATATTTTCTTGGAGAGTAGCCGGTGATTTTTTTGAACACTCGATAGAAATGCGCCAAGTCGTTAAACCCGGACTCGAAGCAGATTGAGGTAATTTGCCGGTCAGTTTTGACGAGGAGCCGCTGAGCAAACCTGACGCGATGGTAGTGCAGGAATTGCATAAACGTCACACCAAACACCGCCTTAAACTGATTGGTGAATTGCCGTATGCCCAGGCAGGCCATGCTGGCCATCTCCTCAACAGATATGGCTTTATAGAAATGCGCTGCGCAATAATCGGCGACCCGCAGAATTCGAGCGTGTGTGTCATTCGGTTCAGGCAAATCTCTTACCGCCGGTATGTGCGTAAAGGCCCGATTGATCGAAATGACAAGATTAAGAATGTGGGATTGAATGGCAGGAACATATCCCTTTGCCTTGCTTCTCTGCTCATGCAGGATTTTCCGGATGACGCTCGGAATCTCGTAAGGAACATAGTCGTGTTGCTTAAGACTTTCCAGACATTCGCGTCCAAGACGATCCAGGATATTCAGCTGGTTACGAAAGGATGCGAGCTCCTGCAGGCAAGAGTATTCGACAGCAATGATATATAATGAGAGTGGATTGTTCGGATGGTCAGAGAGAAAGTGCTTCGCATTGCGAGGAATGATGAGAAGATGGCCCGCTTCCAACACGATTTCGTTGCCTTCAATATGACAATTTCCCGCGCCCTGGATGATAAAGTAAATCTTGACGTAGGGATTTTGCATGGGCTCCATCGTGAACTGCCGCTCATGATGGCTTTCGGCGATACAGACGCCATACGGCGGGATGTCAATTTCGATCGGTTTCTTGGTTGGTTGAATTTCGCTATCCAAAACTGGCATATGTCCATTCATCTTCCCGCCCTCTCTAAAAAATGACATGAGGTTTTCAGGCCGAAACAACGAATAATATTCGCTTGTCGCGCCAAGATTCGTGTAAAAAGACTATTACATTCTAACTAGAAAGCAAGCGACTCCTAACAAAACACGAACTCACATTCAATGTTTTTGCAACGATGCAAGCGAATAGGCTTTTTCGACCTGAGCATCGATTGAGGCTCAACATACGATAACCGTTTCGCAATGTTGTGTCATTCACTCGAACAAGGGAATTTCCAATGAATGCTCCACAAATACTCACCACGACCGTCGGTTCATACACACCTATCGATTGGCTCATTAACTCCCCCAGTGAACAGACGCTCCTCGACGCCATTGCCTTGATTATTCACACCCAACGTCGCCACGGAATCGATTTGCCCACGGATGGTGAACTTTATCGTTTTGATATCAATCATCCCGACACAAACGGCATGATCGATTATTTCGTCGGGCGGATTGGCGGAATCGAGACCGAATTTGGCCTTACGCATCGCCGTTTATTTGCGGAAAAGACCGAAATGCGTTTCCGCAGCAAGCCAGCCGGGGTCGTCACTGCAAGTCTCTCTGAAGGGACGCTCGACCTATTCGAAGACTGCGCAAAAGCGGCTTCTGTTGCACATGGACCGTTCAAGTTCACCATCACCAGCCCATACATGCTGGCGCGCACCTTACTGGATATCCACTACAACGATTTTGAGACGATGACACTTGGGTTGGCCGACGTGATTGCCGGTCAGGTCGCGGATCTTCCCTGTCAGTGCGTCCAACTCGATGAGGCCAACATTCCTGGGAATCCTGAAGACGCCCCACTGGCCGCAGAAGCGCTAAATCGGATTTTGGACAAAATCACCTGCGAGAAAGCAGTTCATTTTTGTTTCGGCAACTATGGCGGACAGACGATTCAGAAAGGCAACTGGAAACCCCTTCTTGACTTCTTGAACAGCCTGCATTGCGATCATTTAGTTCTCGAACTTGCCCACCGTCCGGAGGATGATCTGCATATTCTGAAGAGCATCGACTCTCGGATCAAACTGGGCGTTGGCGTGATTGATATCAAAGTCAATCACGTGGAGACGCCGGAAGAAGTTGCCCGGCGCATCGAACGCGCGTGCGACGCAGCAGGGCAAGACCGGATTGGCTGGGTTCATCCTGATTGCGGGTTCTGGATGCTGAAACGGTCCGTGGTCGATCGCAAGATCGAAGCACTCGTACAGGGCCGCAATCTCTATTTAGGGCTGTAGGTTTCGACGGATCGAACAGCTGACGCATCTGAATTTGTCTTCTTTCAAACTTGGAAATGTGAGCGGCCCCACTGTGTCATCACCGATCGCGCCACACAAATTCCACGATTGAAATACCCGAGGTTGGAGCATGTACGTGCATAAGCGTCGCCAGAATTGTTTTTGCCGACACACTGCCCGGCCATGCCTGTCAGCCCCTTTTCCTTTCTCGTGGGCCTACAGTCAAGTTGCCTAGTATTACAACGTTAAGTCCGCTCTGGGCACCCCCAAAAAACACACTGAAGCGTGGACTACAAACGACAGAGCTTCCGTCAACTCTGAGCGTAAAATAAAGAGTTCTGTCGTTTGTAGTCCAGCCTTCAGGCTGTCTCTCAAGCACCCCAGACGCGAAATGTGCCAGCTTTTGGGCAGACTTAACGTTGTGATACTAGGATCCCTTTCCTTTCTCACCTCATAACCTGAATTTGAAGGAGAATGCCAATGGCCGATGCGAATTACATGGATTTGTCAGCAATGATGCGTGGCGTCGAATATCCGACCAACCTTCCGCCACGCCCAAGCGAACCGCGTCAGTTGGATATTGATGATATGGAACGCATTTCGCGGTACAAGAATCTGTATGGCGGCTGTGTCAGCGACGCTCTGCTGCTTTCGGGCGTGGTAGACACTGTTTTGTCTCACAAGCTGAAACCCTTGAAAGCGCACAGCATTCTTGCCGGCCGCGCCTTACCTGTCAAATGGCATACTCTGGCGCCAGAAGTTCATCTAAGTGAGCAGGAAAAAGCGGAGCGTGAAGAGAAATGGAAGCGAGAAGGATCTCCACAAAAGAAACTGCACATGAGTGCATTTCCCGGCTGTGTCTACGTCTTCGATACAGGCTACGATACGCAGGCCGCTACTTTCGGTGAAATGAGCTGTCACCTGGCCAAGAGTCTGGGTTGTGTAGGCGTCGTCAATGAAGGCATGACGCGGGATAGTCGCAAAGTGCTTGAAATCGAAGATTTTCCGTACTTTTCCCTTGGCACAACGCCGAACGCCTATGGCGGCTGGCGCGTGATGGACGTAAATGTCCCCATCTACCTGCGCGGACATTTGCGGCATTCGGTCATCATCAATCCCGGGGATTTCATCTTCGGCGACGATGATGGCTTACAGGTCATCCCAAAAGATCTCGTTGACGAAGTTCTCCTGGTGGCCGAGGACATTATCGCAACGGAAGTCTGGCAGCGTGACATGATCGATACCAACAAAATCGACATCCACCAACTCTACAAACAGTTTGGGGATCTCTAGCGTGAACGGAACAGACAGCACCTTCGGGGCCTATGATTTTTCTGGGAGGACTGCCGTCATCACCGGCGCCAACCGGGGTTTGGGCAGAGCGCTCGCTCATGGCCTTGCCAGGACGGGCTGCCGCGTCATTGTCAACTATCTGGACAATCGTGAACAAGCCCGGGAAGTTGTATCGGAGATCGAATCAGAAGGCGGCGCCGCCCTCTCGATCCAGGCTGATATATCCAAGCCCGGAGAGGTCAAGACGCTCTTCAGAAAAGCGGCAGATCCTGCTGGGCGCATCGACTTCCTGATCAATAATGCAGCGCACGAGGTCAATAAAAGCAGCTGGGAAATTGAAGATCATGAATGGCGCCGCGTCTTGGGAAGCTCACTTGACGGGGCTTTTTTCTGTTCAAAGTATGTTCTGCCCTACATGCTGCCCGGTGACGGCGGTAAAATTGTCAACATTTCTTCGATTCATGACACCGTTCCCCGCATGGCCGCAGCACCCTACTGCGTCTCGAAGGCCGGTTTGCTGATGCTGACGCGCGTTCTTGCCCTTGAACTGGCTCCGCACAACATCCAGGTGAATGCCGTTTCTCCTGGACTCATCATGACGGACAGCACCCGCGCGGGCTTAACGACCAATTCAGGCGCCTTAAATGAGGAAAATGTCGTTGTTCGGAGAATCCCTTTGCGGCGACCGGCCGAGGAAGAAGAAGTCGTCGCACCGGTTCTTTATTTCTGCTCCGCAGCAGCCGATTATACGAGCGGCACAACGATCTATGTCGACGGCGCTTACCGCCACAACACCTGCCCCGAGAACCACGGCTCGATCGAAAAAATGCTTTCAACCCTGAAGGAGACCGTCACATGAAACTCACGATGGTGCTTCCCATGGATCAACCTCTACAATGGCGTTTGGCACGGCAGGTCGGGGTGGAAGGCGCGGTTTTTAGCCTGCACGAACAGTCCCTGCGTGATCCAGATGTGCTGACATACCAGGGTCTCAAAAAGTATATCGACAGGCTACGCGACGAAGACCTGGAGCTGTCCGTTATTGAAGGTGATCTGGCGCCTTTAGACGAAACGAAGTTAGGGCTTTCCGGAAAGGACAGAGAGATTGACAAATATCTTGATGTGCTTCGACTCCTGGGGGATCATGGCATTCCCATCGTCTGCAACAACTTCATGGCCGGGGTGAATTGGGTACGCACCGAAACCGGGCTGCCCCTTCGAGGAAAGGCCCTCACCACGGCGTTCCAGTATGATCAGGTCAAGAATAAACACTTCGATACGCAAGGAGCGATCCTGACTGAAGAGGTCGTTTGGGACAATCTTTTCTATTTCATGGAAAAGATTCTGCCAGTTGCGGAAGCCAGCGGCGTTAAAATGGCGCTTCATCCCGACGATCCCCCGTTGTCCCCTCTCGGCAATATTGCGCGTATCTTGACGCGTCCGCAAGCCTATCACAAGCTCTTCGAAAAATTTCCAAGCGAGAGCAATGGCATGACCTTTTGCCAGGCCAACTTCAAGTTGATGGACGGCGATCTCTACAAAATGGCGACTGCTTTCGGTGAATCGGGTAAGATCTTCTTTGTTCACTTCCGCGATGTTGAGGGCGACAAATACAATTTCAAAGAGACCTTCCACGACGATGGGCCCACAGACATGGCCCGGATGATGCGGATCTATCACAAATATATTCCCGAAACCCCTTTGCGCCCTGATCATGTGCCGACTCTGGAAGGAGACGACAATACGAATTTCGGTTACACCATGCGGGGGCGGCTTTATGCGGCAGGCTACATTAAGGGCCTGATGGATTCTTTACCAGGCTAAATGGCTCAAGCGAGTGGGAAGGCATACAAAATTCTCGCACGACTGCTTCCCACTCTGTGACACTTCACCGACCACGAGGAAAACCAGGTTGTTTGCGCCTAAATCTCCAGTCAAATCTGCGCTGCTTTCAAGCAGTTTGATCTTTTTTCAAATCTCATGCGATACATCGGCGCACGATCGTGCAGAGCGCGCCTCGACACAAGCTCTTTTCACAGAGCAAGCACGGCACGCTTCGACACGGCCCATCCGCCCGGGCATAGCAAACGAAAGGCCCTTCTGGAACCAATATGCCAAACGATTTATCTATGCCCCGGCTTTCGACTTTCAGGCGTCGCCAAATGTCTCGGGCTATCGCTTTACTGTCACGTCAAAGACAAACGCGAAAGAAGTTCATTTCGAAGCCGAATCTCCCTGGGCGTCGCTTGCCCCCATTTGGGCCGATCTGCCCGAAGATCACTATCATTTGTCCGTCGAAGCGCTCCCTGCGGCTAACGATTCCACCGATAAGGTGATCGGCGAGCGAGATTTCTTGAAGAGCACGCCGTTTACCGGCGTCAAAAACGAGCCGGCCTTTCCATATCGCGAGAGTGGACTTCGAAATCTGCAGTTCCTGTTAAGAGATCCCAAGATTCAATATTGGCTGCAGCATCGTCAACCCGATCCGAGCTATCCGCTCTGGTGCCATTCAACAAAAATCATGAGCGCGCTGGTCATTGGCTTGATTCACTACGCAAAGTATTGCCCAGACGCTGAAGACGTCGACCAGGCACTGGCGATCACCCAAATTGTTGTCGATTTCCTGCTTGCCATGCGAGAAGGCCCTGAAAAGCCTTTGGCCCACTGGCCACCGACTTATTGGGACGGCATTCCACGTGGTGATCACCCCTATTTTGAGAACGAAATCATGACGAACTCTCCGGCAATCGGTGCAGAGATGCTGCTGGATCTCCATGAGTTCACAGGTGAGGAAGACTACTTTCTAGCCGCAAAGCGCATCGCTGAGACCTATGTCCGGACGCAAAGAGAAGACGGGACGTGGCCGCAGATACTGCATACCGAAACGGGCGAGGCGGTCAAGAAGAACCTGCTTGTTCCCACCATGGTCATCGAACTCTTTGATCGATTCATCGAAGATCATGATCTGGTCGAATTTCAACAGCCGCGCCAAAAGGCATTTACCTGGTGCATGACCCAGCCGGTCAAAACCTTCAACTGGCAGGCACAATTCGAAGATACCCGGCCGCAGAAACAGTTCAAAAACCTGTCGCGAGAGGAACCCAGCGAGTTCGCGCGCATCCTCTTCAAAGCCAGCGAGAAGCATCCCGAGTACATCGAGCTGGCGGAGGAACTGCTTCGCTTTGCCGAGGATCAGTTTATCGTCTGGGATGATGCTGACCCCGCCCTCACCTATCCCTGGTTTCGCGAAGATTCAAAGTGGAACGGCACCGTCCGTCCGGATGGGCACGACTGGTTCGTACCGGCCGCCCTCGAGCAATACAAGTTCTACACGCCAATCGCCAGAAGCTCTCAGCTGATGATCCTCGCCTACCTGACGGCCTACGAATACACACATAAGCCGATCTATCACGCAAAAGCCGTAGCGCTTGCAAACACCTTGACGAATGCGCAACATTTTCACGGCGGCGGCGAAATCCCAACGCATCTTCGCAAAAACTTGCCTGAACTGAACTGGCTGAACAACGGCATTTATCCAGCCATTACGCTTATCGAAAAAGCGGATCAGCTGTCAAAAAGCGCTAAATAAGACAAGGATATCCATCCCATGAGGAAAAGTCGTTCTTTCCCGCGAGTTGCTCTTCTCACCCTACTCTTTGGAAGTCTTATGCTTGCAACGTCTCATGCACAACAATCCAAATACCTGGACTATATCTCGGCAACGGCGGAAGTGGCGTGGCAGGAACACCCTGAGGTCATCAAGAGATGGAAAGAGAACGTCAACCCGAGTGTGCTCTGGGGCTATAACTCGCCTTCACAGCCCATCTATCTGGCGGATATCCTCGGATTTCTGTTTCAGGAGACCAGCAATCAGACGAATGCCAAACGCGCCGCTTCGCTCCTGGCCGAATATGGCGATCTGCGCCAGGCGTATCCTGCGGATTTTCACACATCTCGGGCCGAATACGCCAATGGGATTCCGGCGCTTTCGAATTTCTTCTTTTTGCCGCCCTACGTGCGCGCCTACATGCGAATTCGCGACAGTGGTGTGCTCGATCAAAGAACGCGCGAGAAGATCGAAGGAGAATTGGCCCACAGTCTTGATTTCGTCTTTCACTTTCCTGAATGGGGGGCACACAACCGGGCCATGCTGAGGGCGGAAGGGTTGTATTATGGCTATCTGGCGCTGCCGGACCATCCGCATGCGGCAAAGTGGCGGCAGATGGCCGAAACTATTGCCAGTGACAATCTCCAGCAGTGGGAAATTGAAGACGCCAGCATCTACCATCCTGTGTGGCTGCTTTCACTGTTTAGCTATGCAGAAATCACCAACCAGGACTGGATATATGACCAGCCTTTTATGCGCTATTATGCTGAGTACTTCAAACGTTTGTTTACACCGGCGCACACCATCCCCGATTTTGGCGATGCAAACTGGAACCCTTCCTGGGATCGATATGTTGTTGTTTTTGAGCGCTTGGCAAGCAGGTACCAAGACCCTGAATTGAAGTGGGTTGCCGAGCAAATCTTTACCAAAATGGCGATTGAGAACCCGGCAAGGCGTACAGGGCCGGCTTCTTCTCTGGTCTACGCGCACCGTTGGCATGATGCGGCGCTACTTGCAAAACACCCCACGTCCTTAAGCCAGGAAGTGCTGGAGGACATCGTCGGCAAGAAGATTGTCTTCCGCAATGGTTGGGATCCCAAGAGCACCTACTTGCTCCTGAACTATCGCGACGAAGGGGATGGCGGCTTCACCTACCGAGAATTCCTGCGCAACACGATCTCGGTTGAAGAAGAGAAAATGCACCACGGCCATTCAGATGAAAACGACGTCACCTTGCTTATGGCTGGCGGATCGGTGCTGTTGCACGACGGCGGCTATCGCGATGGTCTGCCAAGTGGTCCACACGGCCAGTTTCGTGCGGATTATTTTCACAATCGCCTTGTCGTGCGCAAAAACAAGCGCGATGTGCATCAGAGCGTACCGGAATTCGTTCGCAACTCCGGAGCCTATCGACCTGTCACTTCTCGCAAAATCGATTTTCTCAAGCTAAAAGACGTAGACATGAGCCGGACGCGCGTATCGGACGCCGCTCTCGGCTACGAGTGGGATCGGATTATCACCTACGTCAAATCAAAAGGGTATTTTGTCGTCATCGACGCAGCGAAGGTCACTGAAACCGACTACTATACTTTCACCAACTTCTGGCATACGCGCAAAATCCACGAAAAGGGCGAGCACTTTTTCGATACGTCCATTGATTCGATACAATCGATCGCCTTGCCAACAGACCAGCGTTTGCTCATTCATTTCTTGTCTCAGGAAGGCAAGATGACGGGTTCCTATCCCGAAACGCGGCATTATCAAAAGGAAATAGCGCTCTATCAAACGCAATCGAGTCACTACCGCGCTGGAGATTACGAATTTTTTGTGACGGTACTCGTTCCCCACGCCAGCGATCAGCGTCCTTCTCTCCTTCTCAAGAAATTCAAACTCATGTCGGTTTCACGCAAGTCTCAGGCGGTTGGCATTGAAATCGAGGACGGCAGCACGCGTTCCTATCTTTGTGTAAAACTTGATCTGAATTCAGAAGTCGTTCGCGAGAACATTCGCCCGCGCTACACGTGGGAGACTGGACGTACAAAATACGGTGACATTGAAACCGACGCCCACTTTCTCTTTGCGACCGTTTCGGACGAGCACATTTCGTATTCTGCTTCTGAAGTCTTGAAAGTTTTGTACAAAGGCGAAGTGCTCATGCAGGCGCTTCCCAACACGCACGGATTGCAGTTGGATGGTGCATCTGATCGGGTCGGCTATGTGAAATGGCGATACTGGGAAGATCGGGTCAAAGTAAAGTAAGGCGCTTTTTGAGAATGGAGACTTGCTCTTTGCCAGCCAGGGTCGGCATAAGTCATATCGGCGGATTTAATCGCCTGCCGAACGCCCGCTTTTGTCGAATGGCGTCTAAATCCGGGAATCAAAGGAGAGCAGAACCCGGTTACACATGTTCAAAGAGCGGCCCAACAACCGGGGCACTTTGCCGGCCATACACAAACCGGCGTCTCCCGCAGGCTTCCAAATGGGCTAGAATTTCAGAAATTTCGCAGGTAAAACCGTGTTTACGTTTAAATTGAGAAGTAAAAAAAGTCTTGGCGTCAATGCGTCTACTTTCGTTCTGTCTCTGATTCTCGGCCTATCCGTCTGTACCGATGCACTGAGTCAGGTAAACAAGGAAGGTTTGATCGATGATTTCTTGCAACTCACCAAGGGTGGAAATCGCAAAACCCAGAAAGCCCTGCAAAGAATTGAAGCAGCATGGGAACCTGGCTTTGCGATGATGCTGGTGGAAGTGATGACGTTAGCTCGTGATCGCATTGTGCTTGTCCACTTGGTCGAGACATTGGAGAAGCAGACGGGGAAAAAATTCGGATTCCATATCCAGCGATGGCGGAAATGGATATGGAATCAGCCAGAAAACAGCTATGCGTATTATGCTCGATTCAAATCAAAGCTATATCGCTCATTAGACAAGAAGTTTGAAAAATACTTTGCTGAGAACCCCGCCAGGAGCATCCGTCTTGACGAAGTCGTCTGGGGCGGCGTCAAACAAGATGGGATTCCCCCTCTGCGCAATCCCAAAATGATTCACGCTGATAAAGCTGATTATCTCGGCGATGATAATGTTGTTTTTGCTATCGAGATAAACGGCGACGCCCGTGCCTATCCGAAACGTATTTTGGCGTGGCACGAGATGTTTGTTGACGAGGTAGGCGGCCAGTCAATTGCTGGTGTTTATTGCACGCTCTGCGGCAGTATGGTCCTGTACAAAACCGTCGTCAATGGTGAAAACCACGAAATGGGCACCAGTGGTTTTCTTTTTCGTTCCAATAAACTGATGTACGACAAGAAAACGCAATCTCTCTGGAATACTCTGTGGGGCAAGCCGGTTGTCGGACCTTTGGTTGGCAAAAACATAGAATTTGAGCGTTTGAGTGTCATCACCACGACTTGGAAAGAGTGGAAACGCCGTCATCCCGAAACCAGAGTCTTGTCGCTTGACACCGGTCATCGACGTGACTATGGCGAAGGCGTCGCCTACAAAGATTACTTCGCTACGGATGATCTCATGTTTGCCGTGCCAAAGCGAGATCGGCGTCTCAAGAACAAAAGCGAGGTGCTGGGGCTCGTTTTTGCAGACAGTCCAGATCTCCCGCTGGCTATTTCGGCCGATTATTTGGCAGAACACCCTGTTTATCAAGGGCGCTTAGGCAAGACCCATTTCGTCGTTTTTACCGACGCCACTGGAGCCAACCGCGTCTACGATTCGCAAAGTATCCGTTTTCGCTCATGGGATCAGGATCAGACTGCCATAGATGAAAACGGGGATATGTGGCGTTTGAGTGAGAGTCGTTTGCTGACCGCTGACGGGCGAGAGCTATATCGCCTGCCAGCCCATCGCGCCTTTTGGTTTGGTTGGTTTTCGGCCTATTCACATACGGCGCTTGTGCATTAAGTGCGAGGATACGAGTACATTTAATTGGTCGGATTATCGCTAGATGAGGTCTCTTTGGGTAAGCGCCGGCCCCCCTTGCTGCTTCCCCGCTGGGCTTAGCCAACTTGCCTATAATTCAAAATTCCATACTTTATACTACATTGGCAGCCTTCAGGATATACGGGTATCCGGTTAGGCTTTTGATTGTCTCATCGGTGTAGTTGTTGATGATTCCTGCGATGTGCTCTTTTAGACCGTCTATCGATGTTCTGACCTTCCGATCAAAGACGTCGATTTGCTTTTTGACGTCAAGCCACAATCGTTCAATCGGATTGAGTTCCGGGCTATAGGGCGGTAAGTCGACCAGGATGATGTTCTCAGGTACTTTTACAGTAGCCGCCCGATGAGCGGGCGCACCGTCAATGAGGAGAATATTGAGACTGTCCGGATACGCTTCAGCCAGTTTTTCAAGAAAGACCGAAAAGCAGGCGCCGTCAAGCCAAGGCATTTCCAAAAAGAAGGTCTCGCCCGTTTTCGGTTCAACTGCGCCATAGAGCCAATAGTACTCATAGATGGGTTCGAGCATTTGTATCGGCTTCACCCCTTTTGCAGTAACCCGTCGATAGAGGGGCAAATGCAATCCTAAACGGGTTTCGTCTTGTGCAAAAAGGCGAATTTGCTGTTCATCTTTCTGGCGGCCGAAAGCGGCTATAGTTGAGAGCCGCCGGTCGAATTGTTTGACGAATTTTGTGGCTTGCTCAACTTTTTTTTAGGATGTACGGGACGCGGCTTTTTCGGCTTGGCGCCAAGCCGATCTCGCACCATGCCGTGAACAGTGCGATAGGGCAGCCGGACGTCATGTGTATCGGAAAGCCAGGCTTGTATTTCCTTATAGCCTTTGAAGCCTTCTTCGTCTCTAAGACGTGCCTTCAGCGATTCAAAGACGGCGGGCTCAAGGCTTCTTTGAACTTCTTTGGAGCCCGTCTTTTTCATCTCCAAAAGGCCGTCTAAACCTGAAGCTGCATACGAATTGAGCCATTGCGATATCGTATGACGGTGGACGGCGAGATGCTCTGCAGCGGCGGCTCGCATGGTGCATGTACCTTTCTTGAAAAGAACGAGCATATGGATTCGGCGTTTCAGAGCAGGTTTACGAGTCTTCTTCAGAAGATCTTTTAGGGCGTCGCGTGATTCGTGAATGGGAGGTAGTTTTCGACTCATGGTTTTTTGATAAAAAAAACCATTTGCGTACAATAAAACAAGGAATTTAGTATTATATTATCTATGCAGGATTGTTGGAATAATGGCTCTTGGGAACTGATATGAACGGTTCCATTCAGCCAATATTTCAACAACCCACTCTTAAAGTCCCCTGATCGTATCGTAAGCGAGCTTGATTGTCTCTGATCTCACCGGGCTGTCTGCCGCAAAAGACTCAGTCGCCGCCTTGGCGATATTCCACGCCGCCGTCCAGCGATTCCAACTGCTCAAATATTCCCCTTCAAATCGCGATGCAACAATTTGCGCAAAACCGCGCGCGAATTCGTCTTTTGACCTTGGAATCGGCAGTGCGTCAATTTCTTCGCTCGAGAATCCCCCCATAACGCTTTTCACCACGCGGAGCACCTCGTCTGTCGACCGACCGCCTATCGTTACGGGACCAGTTTCGGCGTTTGGTTCCATCGAAGACGCGGCTGCTTCCGTTGAAATCTGAGGCGCGGGCGTAGCGCCTTGCCCTGTCGTTTCGTAGAAAATAACCCAATCCGCAATCGGTTCCACGACGTAACGGATGAACTGATTTGGCCGAACGTACAAAGTGGCCAAATTAACGTAATCGCCGCGCGTATCTTTTTTGGAGCGGATAAAATACGTCCCGGCTGGCAGAGCAAGGTTCACATTCTCTTCACGGTGCGACTGAAACGCCGCACGAAAGCCTTGCTTGATGCGTTCTTCCCCAATCTTATACGTGTAAGAACTGCTGTCAACTTCGTTAAACCTCAGCAGCTCCAGCGCGTTCTGGTCGAACGGCGAGGTCACTTTAAAATTGCGCAGCGTCAACTGCACCTGCCCAAATTCAAACAAATCCTTGCCCTTTTGGTCGAGCAAGTCAATCAAGCGCGTGAACGTGCGATTGCCAAGAAAAATCGGCTCCGGCAAGGGCTTAAACATGGCGGGAACCTGGTCGGTCGCTTCGTAGAGCGAAAGCGCCTGATAATAATCGTAGCACGCTTTTTCAAAATAAGTAATGTCGATCGGCGCTTTTTCCAAGAAGGTCAACGCTCGATAAATATGCGTACGCGCTGCAACGTCTCGCGAATCCACGGTCTCAGGGCTGCCCAGAAGCGACATCGTCTCGTAAGATTCTTTCAACCGCTTAATGTACACGCCGAGCAATTCTTCAAAAATCAGCAATTCAGAAACGCTTTGTTTTTCCTCGTAGTAGAGCCACAAATAGTTACGGTAAGTTTCGACGACGTCTTGTTCCAGTTTTTGCATTTCGGCCAAGAGCGCCGCGTTTTGCTGACGGGCGGAAACGGATGAAGCTGTGAGTAGAGCGAGCAAAGCGAAGTGGCAGAATCTTTTCATGGCGCGTCCTACTCCTGATTTTTGGCTTGTTGCATGCAATTCAGTAGAGTCAGTTTCTTGTCTTTGTCATCCATTAAATCAGCGAGACGGGTATAGAGTCGATCATTCACCCAAACTTCGTACGGCAACTGCTGATTGATCACGGGTATTCGGCTGTTCTTGGTCAGAATCAGCGCACGTTGATAATCTTCGCAAGCCCGTGCGTCATTACCGGTCACATCCTTTGCCGTTTCCAAAAACGCCAGCGCGCGAAAAATCAGCACGCGCCCTGCGATATTTCGATAATTCTCCAGTGTCGCGCCTTTCATGCGTTGAAGCGTGTCATAGCTCTCTAAAACGCGGGTGGCGTAGGCGGAGAGCACACTGTCAAAGGCGACCCGCTCCATGCGTGAAATGATGGAATGATCCAGCGTTTCGCGCTCTTGATACGCTTTCAGCACCTTTTCTTCGTACTGAACCATGAGCTTTTCCAAGCCCGCTTGCACGCTTTGCGCATTTGATTGATTGGGTGAAAAAAGAGAAAGGAAGGTTATTATCAAAAAAAGACCGCAAATTCTCATATGATGCTAAATTCCAGGTTGTAGTTGCGAATATTTCAGCCTGCGTCCCAAACTTTGATTTTAAACGCCGAGATCGCAAAGGCGCAGAGTTGCTGCACAGATTTTTTGGCTCTGCGTCTCAGCGAACTCTTCGTTAAAATGTTAATTCATCTGTCGCGAAGAGTGTTCAAATTGATGTCAAGATCAACTTTGCCTTTATATCTTTTCAACTCTAAAATCGATGTCTTTGAATTCACGCTATGAGGCTCGTGTTCGAGTTTTCCACAAGCTTCCAAATAATCATCAACCGCTTCTCTGAAAGCGGCCCGTAATTCTTCAATAGATTCACCGTGAAATGTTACAATGTCTATAATTTCTGCGATGCGTCCGTGATAGATATAATCTTTGGAATCGTATTCGACGTGCGCCGTGTAATATTTGTACGTCACGATTTGGTTCATGACTCAATTCTGAATAAACCGAATTTCAAGGCGGCAATTCAAGGCCTCGGCGTATTTTTTGAGCGTGGCGATTGATGGAGAATGTTTGCCGCTGGTTAACGAAGATTCAAGCCGCGTCACTGCAGGGGGTTTTGTCCCCATGCGTTTTGCCACTTCCGCCTGACTCAACCCCGCTTTTTGGCGCGCCAGCAGCATTTCCCTTAAAAGCTTAAATTCCGGCTCCAGCGCTTCATACTCTTTTTTAACAGAGCCGCGAGCCAATGCTTTTGTTTTTAATTCTGCATGCGTCATGATTTGCTCTCTCTCAATCTGCGAAGTGCGATTTTCAATTCTTTTCGCGGTATTTTCTGAGATTTTTTAATGAATGTATGAAGCATCACGATCCGCTTATCCGCGATTGTGCAAAAGAAAACCCTAGCGATCCCTTCCTTGCTCTTTAATCGAAGCTCAAATAATCCTTCTCCAATCGCTTTTGTATGCGGCAAACCCAGATTCGGACCAAATTCAAGCATCAAATCTGTTAAGCGCAGATAACGCGCAAGTAACCCGTCCGGCAAATTCTCAATTGCTCTCTCAACATTCTGATCAAAGTATACGATACTCCATCCCATGGAGAGATTATAACAAATTTGTTAGCACGAATACAAACAATAAATTCAATTATCCCAACCTGGATAAGCCAGAAACTCCAAAAGCTTCTAACCTCGGAAGTACACGAAATTCGCACTGAATAATTTTTCCGTGTTTTTCTGTCTCAATCCGTGGATTGTTTATTTTTAAGTCTTGCCAAAAAGCTTGTGCTCGAATGTTTTTGTCGAGCATGGCAAAACAGACACTAATACCCCGTCGCGCCTCCGTTCGCCTGTCGAATCAAACAAGCGCGCAGGGGGCGGAGCCAGTGGAGAACGGTTTGCAGGCCGAATCGGCGCGCAACCAGTTGGTAGACGTCGATGTACGTCACCAGATTTGTCGCCTTGTCGGCGGGGATGCCGTTGCAGATTTGGCTTTGATCGACCCGGTGAGAAGCGAGAGCGGCTTTCCAAGCCTTGTCCACCATATCAACGGCAAATTCAGCGTCGCCGGTTTCGTAGCCGACGTCCGCGAGGCGCAGGTAAAGTTCTTCGTAACCGTCCCATTGAAATCTCTGCTTTTGTCCGCCGTCTCGGTCACGCACGAGCAATTCTTCGCCAATCCGTCGCGCCTTTCGATAGGCGTTCAGACGGTCGGTAGAATCAGCAAGGCTGAAATAATAGTCGACCAGCCGAAAAATCGCGTTGCCGTATACTTTCTTGATTTCGTTGGACAATTCCATTGTAATATTTGGTCGCCGCTCCACCAGCAAACGATAGGCTTGGCTTGATTTTTCCCGCGCATATTGCAATTCCGTCTCCGACTGACGACTGTCGCTGTTTTGCTCCATGTAAAGCGCAACCTTGGTCATTTCCTTCAACATTTCAACCTGCCGCTCAACGCTTTTGGAGTAGCGGAAGGCCAATTCCAAGTTCGTCCGCGTTTTGCGATAAGTAAATTCGTCCGGACGCTGGTTGAAATCTTCTTCGGCGCTGAATCCGCGCGCGCGCCATTCATTGCCGCGCAGATTAAAATTGTCCTGTTCCGCACGCTTGCGATAAACATCGAAAAATAGCCGATCTTCCTGCGAAAGACTGCCTTGCCCGGAAAGATCGCACGCCAGACGAACCATAAAGCTGGCGAAGCGACCAGTCGTCATGGCGCTGTCCGCCGGAGTCACCGTTAGTTCAACCGCTTGCTTAACGAAAGTTTTCAAGTTTTTGATCAGTTCATCATTCAATTGCCATTCCTGGCTGGCGTACAGGCCCAAAATTCCGTCCCAGGCTGCAACCAGTCCGTCAAGCTTATGCCCTTCCTTGAGACGGATTGCGCGCTCCGTTTGCATGTAGCCAAAGTAAAACGCCACGTTCGGATCGCCGTAAAGCTCATAGCTTTTTTGCAGCGAATTGATCGCTTCGGTGAGTAAATCCAGCTCTTTATTCTCTTCGTACAAGCGGAATTCCGAGAATCCTTTGTAAAGAAAAACATTCCGCATGACGTCTGTAAAACGGCATTCAGCCTCGGCATAGCTTTGCTCGCACTGCCTGATGATCTGAGCGCACAAGTCAACGGTTCGGCTATACTGCTTGCCTTCATAAGCCGTCTGAGCCTGATCATAAAGATTCGAGACCGTTTGGGCCGCGCTCGTTGAAAAACCAAGGAAAATGAATACTAAAAAATAGGCCGCCTTAATACTTCTGATCATGCTAAAACCCGCGCGTTTTAATATTTAATTGCACCAGCGAATTGAGCGCCAATGCAATCTCTTCAACTCTATTTCGTGTTGATTCACCAACCACGTAAATCTTCGTGTTTCCCCGCCCCCAAACAATCCTGTGTCCGACGCCGCCGGCGTAATCAAAAACCGCCACCATCGAGCGGCCTTTTCGCTGCAAAACAATCGGAAGTGCGCCGTAGCGGCCTTTGTCCCAACGGTCGAATTCAGCGTTTATTCGATTCCAAAGCTGGTAAGCTTCCGCACCCATCGAAAGATCGGTCGAGGTAAGCACGACGGAAACGTCCGCATTGATGAGATCGTCAACTTGCGATCCTTCTGATTTTTGCGCCGCTTTTCGCGCATCGTTCTTGTCAGTGTCAATTTTTAAGTCAAGCTCTTGGGCGCGCTGGTTGCGTTGCGCGTTCGGGCCGTCAACGTTCAAATCCAGATCCGCCGGCGCTTCAAAGTTTGCTGTCAATCCGCCTAAGGCGCTGCCTAAGCGCGGTGAATTATCCGAGACTTTCCTGCGGTTTTTCGCGTTTGGCCCGTCAATTTCGCCGATTGTTGATTTCTCGGCAAAAAGCCCGTCCGCTTCCAAATTGAAATCCGCCTTAACGTCACGCGTCCGGCGCGGTTTTCTGCGCGGCGGCTTTGGGATCGGCTTGATTTTCGTCGTGATCACCTCTGGCACGATGTCCGGCGGCGGAGGTTGAATCGTCTTCGGCGGGGGCGCTGTTTTCGGCGGAGGCGGAGGTTGTTTTTTCGTGATAATCGCTTCCAACGCGAACGGCTCCGTGACTTTAGCCCCGTCGTAGGGATCCAGCGGTTTGATATTCGTGTGACGCGCCGCCAGCGCCAGTAAAATCACAATAATCAACGCGCCGATATAGCTTCGGTGCAGCGTTGAAAATCCGCTTTCCTTCTCGTGTTGAAAAGAATTTATCCACGGGTTCGGCATTCGGTTTTTCCAGTTGTCGTCTCAATTGTTGGGATTTGGGGCGTTCGGCGTCGCGCGCTTATTTAATTTGTCTTGGCTTTTTCCGGCTCGCTTTTAGAAACAAACATTGGAGAATTGTTTCAGGAGCCTTGTAGCCGAAATCCTGAAATTTTGCATTGAGCCGGGTAAACCGACGCATATCAATGCGCAATCCGTACAAACGCTCTTCGCCGAATTTTAGAATCGCCGTCTCTTTTTTGGGCAAAGACGCCAGCATGATGCCCTTGCCTAAGAAAATGGCCGTTTGCTCTTTCCCAGATTCAGCCGAGGTCAAAAAAAGTTGATCGCCAAAACTCAGCTCCCCCAGGCTTCGCGGTTGCCGGGGATAGTTGCCGTTTCCCGTTCGCAGATGATTCACAATATCATCCACCCTGCCGCGTTCGGCCAGAAAAAGCAACATGCGCGCTTGCTCAAGCGTGTTCACAAATTCCGATAATTCATCTGATTTCGGCAAGGCGCGGAAGTGATCTTCGCGGTGCTGAAATCGCGTTGCAATGCGCGTCCAAACGGACAGCCGCGACTCAATTGTGTGCGTCACGTCGAGCTCGAGGATGCGAATTTGATAACTCGCCACATGTCCGCCGTTCCCGCTGGCGTCAAATTTCACGTAAATGGTAAATTCCCGCTCGAGGTTGTCCGGGCGAGGCGGACGTGATTGCAACAGAGCCAGCAAATCGTCGCGCGCGATTACGCCGCGATTACGCAACGATTGCAAAATCGCCCTATAAACCGCTTGAATTGCGTTTTGCTCGATGTCAATCTCTTCATAAGCGCAGCCAAACGTCTGCATGTAATTGTCGCGACTGAGATCCGCTTCCAACTGCGTTTGCATTTTCTGTTGCATGACCGAGAGCAACGACGGCGCTTCACCGTCCTGCCAGCAATCTTTTCGGACTTTTGCCAGGGGGGGATCGTCAGATCCGGAGTTCGCGCTTTCTTTCGCAGCGCCGCAGGAAAGGACGAAAAGTGAGGCGAGAAGTAGAATCCAATGCTGCATGATCAACCTGTGTCTCACAAAAAACTTCAAGAAAATGCGAGTTAAACAGGCTGTGCTTTTTCAGCGCTGAAATTCTCGCAAACAAATTTACTGGAAAATGATGAACGTAACTTTCATTTCCTGTGACGGTTCAGCGCTATTTTTCATTCAGGGAGAATCTGTTCGAGGCTAAATTTAACCCAGCCGACGTGACGGGATGCATGGCCAAATCAGACGCTTCCAGCATGGAAAGGCTTACAATCACTATTTTCCCCATTGCTCAGCTTTTGGCGAAAGTGCGTTCGCCGTTGCTTTTAGCATTCAGCAAGTACCTTCAGAGCGAAAGTTTTGCAAACACATTTCTGTTGCAGCGATGACAAAGATTTAAGGAACGCCGTCGGCAAAAACAGAGGGAAGCAGAAACAAAAGAAAAGCCGGCTCTGTTCGTCACGAAATGGATGAATTCTCCAAAATCTATGTTGTTATTGAGCCGCCGCTGGAATTTTAAATATTGGAGAAATAAATGAAATCCCCCAAAAACTCTTCTAAAACACAAAAATTGAAATATGGTGCAGCGTTGATTCTTCTGTGTTCACTGATATCCGGCTGCGCAAAACGAAACGTCGATTCCAACGCAGCGGACGTCATTATTTTGAACGGTCGCGTTTATACTTATACCTGGAATGACCCCTCGCCGGAGGGCGCACCCGCTGCCAACGCGCCGTTTCAGGACGGGCAATGGCACCCGGACGCTGAAGCCATAGCGATAAAAGACGATCTCATTATTGCGGTCGGCGACAATGCGAAAATCGAAGCGTTTCGCGGTGATAACACGACGGTTATCGACGCGCAAAACGGCGTGGTGCTGCCTGGTTTAATTGAGTCGCACACGCACGTTGAAGGCATTGGCCGAAACGCAGAACAAATCAATTTGCGCGAAGCCAAAAACGAAGAAGAAGCCGTGGCGTTGATTGCAGAGCATGCACAAAACGTCCCGAAAGGCGAATGGATTATCGGCGCAGGCTGGGATGAAGGAGCCTGGGCCTCCAATTATCCTGATCTGAAGCTGCTTTCAGAAAAAACGCCGAATCATCCCGTCGTTATGACCAGCCTGCACGGCTTTGCGCTTTGGTGTAACAAACTGGCGTTGGAAAAAGCGGGAATTGATAGAAATTCAAAAGCGCCGGTTGGCGGTGAAATTGTTAGGGACGCCGCAGGAAACCCGACAGGTCTTTTCATGAACCGCGCGACTTCACTCGTCTCCGGCGCAGTTCCCGCCCCGACGATTGAGCAGCTCAAGCGCTGGGTGCAAATTGGTCTCGAGGAAATGGCCCGCTCCGGATTTGTATCGGTTCACATCGCCGGGGTTGGGACGGATTTGATGCAAGCGCTGGAAGAACTTGAAGCGAAAAAAAAATTGATTTTGCGCGTCTATGCCATGATCAGCGCGCGCGACGAATCGCTGATGCGGAAATGGATGGCGCGCGGCCCGGACAAACTCAACGACAGCATGTTGATCGTCCGTTCCGTGAAAGGCCACCACGACGGCGCGCTTGGTTCTCGCGGAGCAAGATTGCTGGAAGATTACGCTGACAGGCCGGGACATCGCGGTTTGAGCGGCGCGGATTACGGCTACAATCAGGATCTGGTCGCGGAAATGATCAACGCTGGCTTCCAGGCGGGCGTTCACGCTATCGGCGATGCAGGTAACCGGGAAACGTTGGATTTTTTTACGGAAGTTTATCGCAATAACCCGGAGGCCAAAAATCTGCGCCATCGCATCGAGCACGCGCAAATTGTCCACCCCGATGATTTTAAACGATTTGGCGAATTGAAAATCATTGCTTCGATGGAACCGCCGCATGCGGTGGAAGATAAGGCCTGGGCAATAGACCGGCTTGGGGCGGGAAGGATGGTCGGCGCCTACGCGTGGCGAACTTTGCGAAAATCCGATGCGCTTCTCATTTTCAACTCCGATTTGACCGGGTCAGATCACAGCATTTTTTACGGCCTGCACGCTGCGATTACGCGACGGAGTAAGGATTTACAGCCGCCGGAAGGCTGGCGGATGCAGGAAGCCGTGACGCCCGAAGAAGCCGTTCGCGCTTACACTGTTTGGCCCGCCTATGCTTCTTTCATGGAGCAAGAATCCGGCTCCATCGCGCCGGGCAAATGGGCGGATTTAACAATTATGGACGTTGATCCGCACAATTTGACCATCGAAAATGCTGAGAAATTATTTGACGGGAAAATTTTGGCGACGGTTGTTGGCGGGCGGGTCGTCTATCAAAATCCGTAAACGCGTCGAATTTCAACGATTTTCTCATCGCGCACAAGAATGCTGTCAACGCCGGTTGACAGATTTGCGTTGAGTTGAAATTCGCCGCTAATTTTTCGCCAATGCACAACCGCCCAATCGTTTTCTACCTTTGCTTGCGTGACGTCGAAGATGACGTTTGCACCGTCTATTGAATCTGCCTGAAAGATAGAATTTTTTAGAGACGCACGGCCGTGCGTCTCTATCTGCGGGGCAAGAAACGGGTTCAATGATTCCTGGTTTTTTCCGTTCAAGGCTTGAAAATATTTGTGAGCTATTTGCAGCGGCGTACGGCGTTTTTCGCCCCAAATGCGCGTCCAAACTCTGCTCAAAACCTCGCCAACGTTTGACCTTCCGCCGGGCGCGCGTGTAACCACGACGGTCTCATCCGTTGTTGAAAATGTTTTTGGATGCAAAATGTAAGCAAAAACAAATTCGTCGCCTTCAATCAAGCCGCCGTCTGAAAGACCAAAGCGCAAATCGTTGATTTTAAGGCTTTTTTCGCGTTGTTCCACAGTCATGAACCCTTCTGTAATCCAACGCAATTTCCCCACTTCCCAAGCGTCTTCGTAAGGCGCGAGCAGATGCTTGTTTTTTGGCATGTATTGAAAGTCGACGTTCTTATCAGCGTCAAAAATTGAGTATTGCCCCAACCAAAATCCGCGCTCATTCTCGACAATCCCGTGCCAAAGCGCAATGTTGAGCGGCATGGCGTTGGTCATAAAACGCGAATACTCCAAACCTTGCGCCTCCAACGTCTCTTTAAAAACGCCGGTTACGTAAAGCTTAATCATCAACGAAAGTGCGAGATAGGCGGTGCTCAATCCAAGTCCCGCGTAACACAAAATCCGACGCGCTCGCGAAGTGCGATAGAAAAACATGAGAATGATCAGGAGCAAAAGAAACGGCAGCGTGTAAAGCGGATCGATAATAAAAATCGAATTCCACGCGACGCGGTAATCGCTGAACGGCCAGAAAAGCTGCGTCCCCCATGTGGTGAAGCAATCAAGAATTGGGTGGGTAACAAGCGCCCAGAAACACAATTTCGCCCAGTCTTTCGCGGAAGCGCCGGCCTTCCTGTGTAATTTTGAAAGCGCCCAGCCGAGCAACGGCGCGAGCATCAGCGCAAAAACGATAGAGTGGGAAAAACCGCGATGGTAAACGGCGCTTTCAACGTCTGAGAGAAACGGAGTCATGAGAACATCGAGGTCGGGAATAGTTCCCGCAATCGCGCCCCACGCCAGCGCCTTGTTGCCGACTTTTTTACCAAGCGTCAATTCCCCGACGGCGGCGCCGAGGGTGATTTGGGTGAGAGAATCCATGCTTTTTTGCGGCCAAGCTTAAAACGTGAGCGTCGTACGCGCCATAACCAGGCGGCCGAGCTTGGGCGCGCCAATGAATTCACGGTGCTCGTTGTTAAGCGCATTTTGAACAGAGAGATCGAAGCGCAAGCCGTTGAAGCTTTTCGACAGGTCGTATCCAAAATTCAAATCAAGAAGGAAGAACGCGGGCACGTCACCGTTGTAAGGCCCGGACGAGACATAAAACTCATTCACATATCTGCCGGAAGCGCCGAATGTAAAGCCGTTCCGTGCATTGTAACTAAAGCCGCCCTTGACCTTAACCGTCGGCGCATTCAAAGAGAGCGACAAATCCGGATTGTCTTCGCCGAGTTCCGTGTGGTCGAAGAAGTCGTCGCTGATATAGGACGCATTGGCAAAGACGCGCACTCGGTCGTTGACGTAAAATTGCATGCTGGCGTCCAGCCCCCAGTATTTGATGCGGCCAAAATTACGGTAACTGAACAACAATTCCGGCGCGTCGCCGGCGCCCAAATCATTCTCCACCGGAACGACCAGCGCAACCGGCGTTTCTCCGTCAGGCAGAAAGTTTTCCGCGACCTGCACGATAAGTTGCGCGACTTGTTCCGAGGTCAAATCAAGGTTTCCGATGGCGTTGGCCAGCACTGTGTTATTCGCAATGCCTTCCGCCAGCGCTGATCCAAGATCGCTGCCTAAATTGGGTACGAGCACGAAGGGCGTTTCATTCAGTAGCGGTCCGCTGAAATTTTCTTTAATGGTGTAGTAAGCGTCAACCGCCAGCATCAGCTTGTCGCCCAAAAGCCCTTTGTAGCCCACCTCCCAAGTCATGCTGTTGCTCTGCCCCAACGGCGGGATCGGCCCCACGTCGCTGATCGGCTGAATCTGCTCACTGATCGGGTTAAAAAGTCCAAGCTCGCCCTGAGAGAATCCGGAAACATCGGTCAGGAGCGGGTTGAGCAAGCCGCGCAAAAGCAAGAGCGTATTGTCTCCCGCCTGGTTCAGCGGGGCGGGCAGCAAAGCCCGGAGTGAATCGATTGAAACCGCTTCTAACGCATTGAAAAGCTGGGCGTAAATGCCTTCGAGATCTATACCGACAGGCGTTTCTTCGCCAAGCGTCGTCGGATCAAGACTGCGGGCGATTAGGTCGGAACCCGCAATGCTTGTATATTCCGGGTTGCGCGCATAGCTGAATCCTTCCCATGAGCCGCGCCCGCGAATTTTAATAATGTCCACCTGGGCGGCGACAATATCGAGGAAAAGCGAGTTGTTGCTGGGCGAAGAAAAGGCGCGATTGAACGTGGCGCGAAAGGAATTTTTGGCGTTTGCCTTGTAAACCAGCGCAACTCGCGGCGAGAATTGAAGTTTCTCAAAAACGTTGTTATAATCGCCGCGAACAGCGAGCGTCAAGTCTAGCTTTGGCGAAAGCTGCGTCAAAGTCTGTCCATAAAATCCGTACTCATTGATCACAGCGTCGATTTCATTGCGTCCGTAGATGGTGCCGCGCGTGTCGGCGTCAACGCGATTGTAATCGAAGCCCAAAATTAAGTTGCTGCTGGCGCCAAGGTCAAAGTCATACTGCGCCTGTCCGTTTATTTCGAGCGAATGATCAACGACGGGATCGCCGGTGCCGTAAATAAATGAGTCTCCGGCGTTATTTTTATTGAGGTAAAGCTGCGAAAAAAAGCGCCCGGACTGGAGACGCGCCTGACCGTAGCGATAACCAAATCCGACCGCTTGCACCGTTCCAATGCCGGAGAGTACAGTCGCGTCTAGTTCAGAAAAGCCGCCGTTAAAAATGAGCGACATACCATTAGAAGGCTTGAATTCAAGAAGGCCGTTAATATTTAACTTTTGAAAATCATATTGCCGTTCCAGCCCTTCGAGATCGAGGTTAAGTTGGACTCTGTCCAGAGAATCGGCGGGGTCGAGCTCCCAGTCATCCGCTTGGCCGTACTGAGCAGTCACTTTATAGCCTACTTTGTCGCTCAGCAAACCGGAATGCCGCAGTGCGCCGGTCAGAAAATTGCGTTCGCCGCCGGAAAAAGAAAGCGTCGTGCTTTGGTCGGCGAACGGTCCTCTAGTAATATAATGAATCACTCCAGCGTCAACGCCTGCACCATAAAGCGCCGAGCCCGGGCCGCGAACAACTTCTACGCGATCAAGATCAATTGTGAGGTTTGGCATGATCGAGTGTACGTTGACGCCGAGAGAAGGCACGGCCGCCTGGCGGTAATCGGTGAGAATATAAGTCGCGCCTGAAAATGCATTGTTGAAACCGCGCAAAACCACTTCCCGCCGGTCAATTCCGGTATTCGACATGTCGAGCCCGGGCGTGTTCTTGAGCACTGAAACGGCGCTTGGCGCTATTTCGGCTCTAATATCCGCAGCTTCTAAAACGGTGATCGCCGCCGGCGCTTCAAGCGTTTTTTGCGGGCGGCGCGAGGCGGAAACCGAAATGGCATTGACGCGGATGGCGGACGGCGTCAACGCGATGTCCAGAGTTTTTTGTTCTCCGGCGCCGATGCTGACCGAGGCGAATTCCTTTTTTTGATAGCCGATAAATGATGCGGAAACAAAGTAAGTTCCTGCGTCCAGCCCCCGCACGGTGAAATTTCCGTCAACGTCTGAAGCGTCTCCCGTCTGCACGCCGTCCCCCGATGCAGGGCGGACGACAATATTTGCGCCTGGCAGCGGCTCACCCGATTCCGCATCGGTGACCTTGCCGGACAATTGCCCTTTTTGAGCTAAAAGCGGGCTAAAATTTGAGCAGACCAACGCTGCAATAAAGAAAAACGACGGTTTCGTAAAACATGCGGCGTAGCGCATTTTATATCTCCTTGCTACTTAGCTTCCCAAACAGACAAAACCATGCAAAATTAACGCACAGGCTTAAAGATGCAAGCTATTTATGTTGTCAGACCGGCTCGCGCTCATCTTCAAATCCGGGGCGTTCATTTCTAAAATCTATGCGGCAAATCCGCTTAACGGTCCTTTAAAGCCGCGCTTCTTGCTCCCACGAGAAACCGGTTATACATTGCGCTAACTTACTTGGCCTTTCTGTACGCGTCTCACATATCTCTCTACCTGACACTTTTTGTAAACTGCATTTTCGAGCCGCCGAAAAGCCTCGTTTTGTCATTTTGGAAGAATCTTTGTTATCGCCCAGTTCAGGTCATGCTCAAAAGTTCAAAGGTCGGATCAAAAAAGACGCCGCCAGCATGACAATTCCGATCTTTTTCGCCAGCTTAGAAGCATATACCTGACATTCCGCACGTCAATTGTCGCATTTGAAATCATTTGTTGAAAAAGCGCTTTTTCGACAATTTCAGTTCGGCTGCAAGACGTCTTTTGCGTCTGATGAGATTTTGCATCTCATTAGCCCCGGCTTTCAAGCCGGGGTTTTGGTAAAATCACGCGCTTCTTCTCCTCTGCCGCGCTTGCGCGGCGGGGGAAGGGTGAAGGACGGGGCTAATGAGAAAAAGAATTTGCTTCCATCTTCAATTTTTGTGTGCGGAATGTCGGATATACAAAAAGTGTCAGGTAGTGAATCACATATTTCGAAAAATTCATGATCCAATTTAAAAACGCCTCGGCGGGCTATCGTCTCAGCAACGGCGACTTTTTAGAAGTTTTGCTGGCATTGAACATCACGATAAATCCCGGCGAATATGTTGCAATAATGGGTGGAAACGGTTCGGGAAAATCCACCTTCGCAAGGCTTTGCAACGGCTTGAAGCTCCCCGAGAAAGGCGAGGTTTTCGTCGATGGTTTCGAGGTAAATGATCAATATCGAGAAAAGCTTTTTGAGGTTCGCAAGCGTGTCGGCATAATCTTTCAAAATCCTGACAATCAAATAATTTCAGCGACGGTTGAGCGCGAAATCGCTTTTGGACTTGAGAATATTGGACTCGAAACCGCTGAAATTGAAAGACGCGTCTACAAAGCTTTGGAAGACTTTGATTTGACTGATGTGCGCAAGCATCCTCCCGACCAGCTTTCAGGGGGAGAAAAGCAGCGTTTAGCCATTGCATCAGTCATTGCAATGAAGCCAAATTATGTTATATTTGATGAGCCGACAGCGTACCTCGATTCGCAGAACAGAAAAAATCTCTTGCGCGCCATGAGCCTTCTCAATGGTCGCGGTGAAAAGAAGGCGATTATTCACATCACGCACCGCCCGGTTGAAGCGTTATTCGCCGAGAGGTTGATTATTCTCAAGGATTCAAGAATTTGGATGGACGACAAACCGCAGCATATATTTCAAAAAGCAGATGAACTTGCCGCCGCCGGATTTCTTCCGCCGGTCGAGTTCCAGATTTTTCACGCCCTGAAACCGTCCATCCGAGACAATGTCGGAATTGATCAACTTTTGTTAGACCCCATCCTGTAAACTGAAAAAGGCCTCCCGCGCCAGGAGAGTCGACCCGCTCGTTTCCGCAGTCCCAAGCACAATATTGTAAGGTTAGCGATGAGATTATCGGCTAATTTTTCCCGAATTGCGCTTCACGCCGCGATCAATGACAATGGCGTCGCTATTGCTTTTGTCAAAAGGCCCGCGCCGGCAAGCCGATAAACTTCTCGCGAACTGATTATTTGGTTATCGACAGTGTGTTAATGAGCAAACAAAGAACATATCAAAATCAGGGAATTGAGATGCGAAGTATTATTTTGAGTTTCCTGGCGACGCTTTTCTTTTTTTCCAGCCTTGCGGCGCAAGGGCTTTATCTCCCTCCAGGCGTCACCAACAGCGCTGTTTTCTACGGCGGCCTCGGCATATCTTCAATTGACGACCGTTCCTATTTTACCTTCAATTTAAGACCGGAATTTGCTTTTGGAAAGGTCGGCCTGGGCCTTGACATTCCCTTGAGATTCGACATTGAAACGGAATCTCTGCGAGAAGAAGACTGGGACGAAACCTACGACTATTTGCGAGTTATTCGCTACTTAAGCTACGGTCGAAAAAGAGATCCACTCCATTTTCGAATCGGCGAATTGCAGGCGGCGCGCTTGGGGCATGGTTTGATCATGAACTATTACAACAACAACATCGCCTTGTACGACCGCAGAAAGGCGGGCCTGGTTTTGGATATGGACGCAGGCTTGGCAGGATTCGAATTCATAACCAGCAACCTGGGGCGCTCGGAAATTTTTGGCGGCCGCGCTTACTACAGACCTTTGAACGATACCGTTTACCCGCTCCTCAAAAACTTTGCAATCGGCGCTTCCTACGTGACCGATCGCGATCCCGACCAGGACGCTTTGACCAATGATCGCGTATCAGAATTCGGTCTCGATGTTGAATTGCCAATTGTCAAAAACTCCCTGGTGGAAGTGTTGACCTATGCGGATTATGCAAAGATTCTCAACCACGGCAGCGGCAAAGCGGTTGGCGTGGAAACCACAATTTGGGGAATTGGCGGCATATTCAATTTTCGCGCGCAACTGGAGCGGCGTTTTTTGAACAAAAATTTCATTCCGTCCTATTTTGACGCATTTTATGAAATTGATCGTCATCGCATTGTCGATAATGTCGCCGTGCCAAAGGTAAGTTTGCTGGATTCATCGACGGCCACGCGCGGCGTTTTTGGCTTGCTCTACGGCTCAGTGCTCAACACAATTGAAGTCGTCGGCACCTTTCAAAAACTCGACGGCGTCAGCAATAGCGGAATCATGCACTTGCAAGCAACGGTGCCTGAAACCGTGCCAAATATCAGCGCCCGAGCTACTTACGACCGTACCGGCATTGCCGGTTTCGGCGACGCTTTCAAGCTGGACGAGCGCTCCGTGGCGCGCCTCGGAATCGGGTATAAAATAGGGCAATTTCTGGCGCTTTACTTCGACTATATCTGGACGTTCAAATTCGATGAAACGGAAGGGCGATTCAAAGTGCAAAAACGGATTGAACCGCAAATCGCGCTCGTCTACCCAATGAATTTCGGACGTTGATTTCATGCGATAACATTTTTTGCGTCACCTTTTAGAGAATACCGCGTTAGAGAGCGTTTGAAAATATTGAACGCTTTAAAATTGAGCAGCAGTTATGAAAGTTGGCGCAAAATCCACATCTCCACTCAAACGCAATCTCCTTCTTATTCTCCTGACGATTTTTTCTTTCCTGTTTTACGCGAGCCTTTCGAGTCAGACTTCGAAGGGCTCGCCCATTTCCGGCTTTTGGCTCGGGGAATTGCAGACTTTTTCCGGCAAATTGCAGCTTGTTCTCAAAATCCGACCGGACAGCGTTTCAATGGACAGTCCAAAGCTTGGATTTGAAGACCTCGCTGTTGAAGAATTCACTTTTCAGGCGTCCAAAATCAGCTTCGCCGTACCATTCGCCCAAGGACGATTTGAAGGTCAATTCGAAAAGGCGGAAAACCGGATTACGGGCGAGTGGCATATGCAAGGCTTCAAGCTGCCTCTCACCTTCAATCGTATTGACGCACCGCTTCCAATTCGTGAGCGCCCGCAAACGCCGAAGCCGCCCTTCCCCTATCGCATCGAAGAAGTTTCTTACACCAACGTTAACGACAAGGTCACGCTGGCCGGTACATTGACGCTCCCGCACGGGGATGGCCCGTTTCCAGCGGCGATTTTGTTGAGCGTCGCCGGAGAGAACGACCGCAATCAAGCCTTTGCCAATCACAAGCCTTTCATGGTTCTTGCCGATGCGCTCACCAAAGCGGGCTTGGCGGTTCTGCGCGCCGATGATCGCGGCGTAGGCGGCTCGCAAGGCGATTATTTTCAATCAACCTACGACGACTTTGCCGAAGACGCTCTTGCCGCTCGCGCCTTCTTGAAATCGCGCTCGGAAATTGACTCCGCCCAAATCGGATTTATCGGCCACAGTGAAGGAACCGCGATTGCGGCGAAATCGGCGGCGGCGCTGGGCGAACATACGGCCTTCATCGTTCTGCTCGGCGGAATCGGCGTCCCTGCTGAAAAGGCCTTGCTTGGGCAAGCCAGAGCTATGGCCGTAAAACAAAGCTTTTCTGAAGATCGAATCGAGGCTTCCGTAAAACGCGCACGAAATTTGTTCCGGCTCGTTATCGACGAAGGAAGCGAGCGGCGCAGAAAAGAGAAATTGTGGCATTTCGCCCGGACGGAAGGGCTTGGCTCGCCCGGTGCTGCAGCTCTCGTCGCTGCAAATGATACTCTGGGACAGGTCGCGCTTTTCGGCAGCCCGTGGTATAGATCGCAATTTCTCTATGATCCAATGGCAACATTTGCGAAAGTAAAATGCCCAGTTTTGGCGATCACAGGAAGCCTGGATCCCGTGCTTCCCGCTGATGAAAACCTGCCAGGCCTGCAAGCGGCGCTGATTGCCGGAAAGCATTCGGATTATACAATAATCAAAGCGCCTGGCCTCAACCATCTCATGCAGACGGCCCGCCTCGGCATGCCCATCGAATACAGTTCCATCGACGAGACTTTCTCAGAACAAACGCTTGCTACGATTCTTTCATGGCTGTCGTCACGGATTGCGGCAGAAGGAAATTGACGATATTTTCTTGAGTTTTATTTGAGAATTCGCCACATTCGTCGCGTTCAGTCATCGTTTTAAAACAAACCTTCCAGTTCGCAATTCGGGCTGGAAGGTTTTTATGTTTATGGAGGAGATTTTCATGCAAAAAATTGTAGAATGCGTGCCCAATTTTTCGGAAGGCCGCGACAAAAACGTCATCAAACAAATTACCGATCAAATCGAATCCGTGCAGGGCGTCGAACTGCTCGACGTTGACCCTGGCGAAAGCACAAACCGCACGGTCGTCACTTTTGTAGGAGCGCCGGAAGCCGTCAAAGAAGCAGCGTTTAAGGCGGTGCAAAAAGCTTCCGAAGTGATCGACATGCGTACACAGACAGGCGAACATGCGCGTTTCGGCGCAACCGATGTACTGCCCTTCATCCCCGTCGCAGGCGTAACCATGGAAGATTGCGTCAAGTACGCCAATGAGGTGGGCGCACGTATTGGCGATACTTTGAAAATCCCGGTCTATCTTTATGAAAACGCCGCGACAAAAGACGACCGTCGCAACCTCGCGTCCGTACGATCCGGTCAATACGAAGGTCTCTCGAAAAAGCTTGCCGACCCGGTGTGGAAGCCGGATTTTGGCCCCGCGAATTTCAATGCCCAAAGCGGCGCCGTCGCCGTCGGCGCGCGTGAATTTCTCATCGCTTACAACATAAATTTAAACACGACGGATCGCCGCTACGCGAATGAACTGGCGTACGAAATGCGCGAGCGCGGGCGCTGGAAAAGAACCGGTAACATCTCTCCTTTTTACTACAAGGGCGAGGTCGTAAAATTTGAGGAAAACAAATTTACTTGCGGCAATTGCGAGTTCGTCGGCGCAACATTCGATGAATTGGCCGAGCATTACAAAGACGCTCACGACCGCGACGCTTTCGCCAAGTATCGATACATTGGCCTTGACGTCAACAATTTGGCGGGCAACCCTGTTTTCAAAGACGGGCTTTTCTCGCATGTGAAAGGCATTGGCTGGGTGGTTGAAGATTTCAACTGTGCTCAAGTGTCCATGAATCTCACCAACTACAAAGTTACGGCGCCGCATGAGGTTTACGAAGCTGCAAAGCTTCTCGCGCAGGAAAGAAACATCGTGATTAGCGGCTCGGAAATGGTTGGCGTAGTTCCGTTCGAAGCCATGCAAAACGCCGGCAGATTTTATCTCAAACGCATGATGAAATCCACCGGCGTCCCGGTGCGCGATCTTGTCGAGACGGCGGCGCAATCGATGGGATTGCGCGACGTGGCGCCGTTCGAAATTGACAAAAAAGTGATCGGCATGCCGAAGCAAAACGGCGCTTTGGTAAACCAAAAAGTCGTCGATTTTGTGGATGAAGTTTCGCGCGACACGCCTGCGCCGGGCGGCGGTTCAATCGCTGCACTGGCAGGCTCGCTTGGCGCCGCGCTGGCTTCAATGGTAGCAAACCTTTCGGCGGGCAAAGGCGAGTTTGACGAAAAATTTGAAGATTTGTGCGACTTGGCTGAAAATGCTCAGCGGGTAAAAGACGAACTTATCGCCGCAGTCGACGCCGACACCGAAGCTTTCAATGAAGTGATCACCGCAATGCGAATGGCAAAAGACACGGAAGCGCAGCGCAAAACACGGGCGCAAGCCATGCGGGAAGGGTACAAATCCGCTGCACGCGTGCCTTTGCGCACGGCTGAATTGTGTCTGGAAACCACGGCGCTTTGCCTGCGTGCGGCTAAAGTTGGCAACGAGGCCGTGATGAGCGACGCCGGGGTGGGCGCACTGATGGCGCTGGCCGGAGTACAGGGCGCAATTTATAATGTGCGCATCAATCTGCCGCACACGAAGGACGACGCATTTAACGCGGAAATGAGAAAGACGTTAGACACGCTTCTCGCCCAGGCGAAAGACAATTGCAAAGCCGTTGAAGCGGAAGTCGACACGAGTCTGAGCAAATAAGACGCGAGTTTTTTTCAAGGCCTACGTCTGTTCGAACAATGCTACAATCGAGCACTTGGACTTGCAAAAAATAGTTTGCATTCATGGGGTTGCTTCAACCATTTCCCGCCCTTTTTGATCTTCCGAAAATCCCGACAACGCTTCTTCGTTGCCGGGATTTTTTTGTTTACCAGCCAATTCGCAAACCTGGAAAACCCAATTCCCGTTTTCCCATTTTCAAGAAACATTCGCTTCTCTTAAAATTTTCTTATACGGCCAAACCTATTGTTAAAAAAGACGCTTACGTTTGTTTGTGGTATTGCAATTTTTTCTTGGCACAGGCTTTGGCTATAAACGCAACTAATGATTGAAGGATAAGAAATATGGCAACCAAAGAATCGCGTGAATGGGAGAAAAGTTATGGGCAAGCAAGGCAAACTAACCGTTGCGCTTATCATTTTTGTAGCGTTTCCACTGCTGTCTTTGATCATGGTCTATGCCGCAATCAAAGACGATCCGCATTTTCCGCAAAGTTTCATGGCCGGCGGTCTGACAAACATGCGCGGAGAAGACGGACTAACGAATTTTGAAAGAGAACATGGTTTTGGCCCCATTGAAAAAGAGGTCAAACTCAGTTTTCTGCCGGATGAAAAGCTGGCTGAAACCGGCGCTAAAATTTTCAAAATGAAATGTTCCGCCTGCCACAAATTGGGTAAACAGTATGTCGGACCAGCCTTGCGCGGCATAACGAACTTCCGCTCCCCCACCTACATCATGAACATGATTCTCAACCCGAAAGGTATGACGCAGCAGCACCCCGTTGCCAAAGGCTTGCTGGAGCAATACATGCGAGACATGAGCCCGCAAGGCATGGACGAAACCAGTGCGCGCGCCGTCGTTGAGTTTTTGCGGTGGGATTTTGAGAAGAGTCAACAAGCTACAGGGGCGATGGATTAGTGGAATGTCAGAATGCTGGAAAAACGAACTGGAAACTGTTTTCCGCCATTCTAACAATCCATAATTCCAATAAAAAAACCGAACCAACTACGAGGAGATTTTATGTTTAGTTTTAATTCTTCCAAACGTCTGAGCTTGGCGGTTTTCGCAACAGCTCTTGCAGTTCTTGTGATGATGAAATGGGGATGTCAAACCAAGACGGCGAACCTCGGCTCTAACGACGCAGCCCAGCAGGTTTATGTCGCGCCCGGCGAATATGACGAGTTCTACGCTTTCATGTCCGGCGGATTTAGCGGCAACATCACGGTTCACGGTCTTCCTTCCGGCAGACTCTTGAGAACAGTTCCCGTTTTCTCAGTCTATCCGGAAAACGCCTACGGATTTGCCGAAGAAACCAAGCCGATGCTGCAAACCTCGCACGGCTTTGTGCCCTGGGACGATTCGCACCATCCCGAACTCTCGCAAACCAACGGCGTGCCGGACGGGCGTTATATTTTCATCAACGCCAACAACACGCCGCGCGTCGCCCGCATTGATCTTTCCACTTTTGAAACCGTCGAAATCATCGAAATTCCCAATTCCGGCGGCAACCACGCTTCGCCGTTCGTAACGATGAACACCGAATACGTCGTCGCGTCCACGCGCTTCAGCGTGCCGATTCCGCAGAAGGACGTGCCCATCGATTCCTACAAGGAAAACTTCAAGGGCACGATTTCTTTTATCAAAGTCGACCCTGAAGACGGACACATGGACCTGGATTTTCAAATTATTATGCCTGGCTTTGACTATGATCTTTCACATTCCGGACGCGGACCTTCGCATGGATGGTCGTTTTTTACCTGCTATAACACCGAGCAGGCGAATACGCTTCTGGAAGTGAATGCTTCACAGGCCGACAAGGATTTCATCGCCGCCGTAAACTGGCAGAAAGCGCAGGAATATATCGCGGCGGGCAAAGCCAAGACGATGCCGGCAAAATACCGTCGCAACCGCATGGATGAAAGTACGCACACGGCAACATCGGAAGAATTAACTTCGGTTCGCGTGCTCGACACCCGCGATTGTCCGGGCATGGTTTACTTCCTGCCGACGCCAAAATCACCTCACGGCGTGGATGTTGATCCCACCGGCGAATACATTGTTGCAGGCGGAAAGCTTGCCACGGTGATCCCGGTGCACTCCTTCTCCAAAATGATGAAGGCAATTGAAAACGAGGAGTTCGAGCGCGAAATAGACGGCATTCCCGTGCTGAAATACGAATCGGTTATGGCGGGCGAAGTCTCGAATTGCGGGCTTGGACCATTGCACACCGAATTTGACGGAAAAGGCTTTGCCTATACTTCAGCATTCATCTCTTCCGAAGTCGTCAAATGGAAAATCGGCACGTGGCAAGTCGTCGATCGCATCCCTGCTTATTACTCGATTGGCCACTTGAGCATCCCGGGCGGCGACAGCCAGAAACCCTGGGGCAAATACCTGGTCGCGCTCAACAAAATCACCAAGGATCGCTTCTTGCCGACCGGCCCTGAATTGGCGCACGCCGCGCAACTCATCGACATCAGCGGCGACAAGATGAAATTGCTGCTCGACTTTCCTACGATGGGCGAACCGCACTACGCTCAGGCCATCGCCGCCGATCTCGTCAAAGACAAAACCAAAAAGTTCTTCTCTTTGGAAGAAAACGACCATCCGTTTGTAGCAAGAAGCGAGGACGAGACGAAAGTCGTGCGCGACGGCAACAATCTGCACATCGCCATGACGACGATTCGCACGCACTTCATGCCGGACAACATCGAAGGCGCGAAGGTCGGCGACAAGGTTTATTTCCACGTCACAAACCTCGAGCAGGACTGGGACGTGCCGCACGGCTTTGCCGTACTTGGCGCCAACAATTCCGAGCTTTTGGTGATGCCGGGACAGACGCGCACCTTGCTCTGGGAACCGAAAGAGCCTGGCGTTTATCCGTTCTATTGCACCGACTTTTGCTCCGCGCTGCACCAGGAAATGCAAGGCTACATTCGGGTTTCGCCGGAGAATTCGAGCATACAAATTTCCTATAACAAACCGTAACGCGAACTCAACCCTGACGAGACTGTCGAAAGGTCCCCGGTTTGTCATTCTGGAAGAATCTTTGTTATCACCCAGCATGGTTAACGCCCAAAAGTTCAAGGGTCGGATCAAAGAAGATGCTTACAGCATGACAATTTCGGGGTCTTTCAACAGTGCTTCAAACCCTGTCAGGGTTATCACGACGAAAACTCCAGAAATATCATGACTAAAAAATCCAGAATTCTCTTCGGCGTCGCGACTGCGCTTCTTGTTTTTACATATTTTTTTCCTCTGTGGAAAATCACGTTGGACGCGCCGCAATACCCGGAAGGCGTTGGGCTGCTGATTTGGTCAAATACAATCACTGGCGTGAAGCCGCACGATCTGCAAAACATCAACGGGCTGAACCATTACATCGGCATGAAGGAAATTGTACCGGACTCGATTCCGGAATTGAAATTCATGCCGTACCTGATCGGACTGATGATCGCGTTCGGCGCCGTGGTTTTCGCCGCCAATCGCAAGAAGCTGCTCCATGCCTGGATTATTGCTTTGGTCGTGCTGGGCGCAGCAGGAATGACGGATTTTTATCTATGGAATTATGACTACGGGCACAATCTCGACTTGGAAAAAGCGTCCATCAAAATCCCCGGGATGGTTTATCAACCGCCGCTTATCGGTTCGAAGAAATTGCTCAATTTCACGGCGAATTCTTACCCGGCGTTTGGCGGTTGGATGATTTTTCTTTCACTCGGATTGGCCGTTGCAGCGGCGTGGAACAGTCGAAAACGGCTATCGGCCAATCCGAGCCGCAAAAAAATTTTATTGAAACGGGTCGCGGCCGTTAGCGGTTTTTTGGTCTTAACGGGGTGTACGCCGCAAACGGAAGCGATCGACTTCGGCGCGGATGCTTGCGCGAATTGTAAAATGACCATTGTCGAGCCCAGATTCGGCTCTGAACTCCTGACGATAAAAGGCAAAGTCTATAAATTTGACGCAATCGAATGCCTGGCCAAATTCACGTTAGACGAAAGCGTCGCCCCGCCGGAAGTCCACTCCCTCTGGGTTCCCGCCATAGACGCGGATAATGTTTTTATTGAAGCCAAGAATGCAATATTTTTGCACGGCGAGCATTTCCGCAGTCCAATGGCGATGAATCTGGCGGCTTTTAAATACGATCACGCCGCTAGTGAGGCGCTTCAGCAAAACCCTGCTGAAAAGCTGAACTGGAACGGAGTCCTTGCGCTGGTTCAAGGAAGCTGGCGGCGTGATCGGAGTTAATCTTTTCTAAAAATTGGCATTTGGATTCGGCAGGAGAATGCCAACATAGGAGGGGTTAAAAATGTACTGCAGAAACTGTGGAAATGAGATTGCCGACGCCGCTTTTGCTTGTACAAAATGCGGCTTTAGGCCGTCTGACGGTGACAAATTTTGCAACCACTGCGGCAAGGAAACTCAACAAAAGCAAGTCATCTGCCTGAGTTGCGGCAGGCCCTTAACTTCCGGCCCGTCGCGAAAGAAAATCGCCGCAGGACTGTTTGCAATTTTCCTGGGCTGTTTTGGCGTCCACAAATTCTATCTCGGTTACACGGTGCAAGGCCTGATCATGCTGCTCGTTTCTATCCTGACCATTTTTATTCTTGCGGCGATTCCAGCGATTATCGGCCTTATCGAAGGCATTATCTATTTGACCTTGGACGACATTGAATTTGAAAAAACCTATGTCACCGGAGACAAACCCTGGTTTTGAAGCCGGTAAATCATGAAGAGTCAGTTGCAGGGGCGTATTTCGGTACGTCTCTGCACAGCCAATAGCCATCTCAAAATCTTCATCCTGTTTCGATGTATTACCCGCTTTTTTGAGACTTCTTCTTTCGCTGTCGAATCAACCCTTCCTGAGTGACTGACGCCACCAGCACGCCTTCTCGCGTAAAAATATTACCCCGACAAAATCCGCGCGCATTGGAAGCGCTGGGACTGTCCAGAGCGTAAAGCAACCAATCGTCCATAAGGAAAGCGCGATGGAACCACATGGCGTGATCCAGGCTGGCGACTTGCATGTTTCGGCTCCACAACTGAATGTTGTGCGGCAGCATCGACGTGATCAAAAGATTATAATCCGAGGCGTAGGCCAAAATCGTTTGATGTAGACGTTTGTCTTTCGGTAAATCGGATTTTGCACGCATCCACACGTGCCGGATTGGCGGGCGATGGCCGGGCTTCATCGGGTCTGTCACTTCAACATGCCGAAATTCGATGGGGCGTTTCTGCATGTAAAAATTTCTTACCGGCGCAGGCCAATTCTTGCCGTACAATTCCGCCGATTTTTCCATGCTAATCAACGACTCGGGCGGCGGAACATTGATCATGTCAATTTGATGATCAAAGCCTTCTTCTTCAATTTGGAACGAAGCGGACATGTTGAAAATCGCCCGTCCTTTTTGGATCGCTACAACGCGGCGCGTGGTGAAACTGCCGCCGTCGCGAATCCTGTCAACTTCATAAACGATCGGAACGTCATGATCCCCGGCGAGAATAAAATAGCCGTGCAGCGAATGCACAAAACGATCCTGTGAAACGGTTTCGTACGCGGCGCTCAAAGCCTGCGCCAAAGCTTGTCCGCCGAAAACGCGTCCGCTGCCAATGTTCTCGCTTTCCCCGCGAAAAATATTTTCTTCAAGCTGTTCCAGCTTAAGAAGATTTTGGAGTTCTTTGATTTTAGACATTTTAAAAGGCGAATAAATTTAACGTCCTGCCCTGGGGTTGCGAATGCGAGGAGCTTTTGGAGCCGCAAAATATAGTGAATCACGCGCGCTTTCACCAGCCGATTCTTCGCGCCGCTCTTTGAAAAGAAAAAGGCCCAAACGCTTCCTGAGTACGTCTCTTCTTGCTTGAAAGCAGGTTCGGCTCCGGTTATACTGTTTAGCCTGAATTATTCAGGTCTCTCTACCTGACACTTTTTTCTAAACTGTATTTTCGAGCCGTCGAACGGCCCCGTTTTGTC
>CAXHAT010000018.1:0-58246 GCA_964014485.1 uncultured Deferribacteres bacterium | reverse complement strand
GTCAAAAATGAATTGCAGCGCGCTTTCCGGGTTTTGGAAATACTGAGATCGAGCGCATAGCCGCACGCGGACGGGGAAAGGACGTGTTTTTAACAAAAAAGCAGCCCGGCGCTTGGGTGAACGGGAATGGTGCGGACGGGCAGCCAAAAACAGCGACAGAATAAAGAAACATGATACAAAAAGTCAAAAAATCCAGCGACAAAAAGCGCCATAAACGGCCAAGGAAAACGGCAATCAAGCAAAACAACGAATGACGTCAATCAAGCACATAGATTCCGTGCAAAAATTTCTCAAAAACGCAATTCATGAATAATTCAGGTTAAAAATTATTTTGGCATTGAGTATCGGATTAACTATATTTTCAATCTTTTTGGCGCTGGACGTAAGTATTCGTATTCTTTGAATTTTATGAAGATAGTCGGCATAGACAAAGGCAGTATCGCGGAAGAGATCGGACTGAAGGCCGGGGACGTTTTGCGCGCCGTAAACGGCAGGAAATTGCAAGACGTTTTGGATTTCCGTTTTCACATCGCCGATGAGTTCGTCGAGCTTGAAATTGAACAGGACGGTGAGCCGGTTGTGATCGAAATTGAGAAGGAGCCGGACGAGACGCTGGGCGTGGATTTCGAGCCGATCAAAGTTCGAATGTGCGGCAACGACTGCCCGTTTTGTTTTGTCGATCAAAATCCCGCCGGGATGCGTGACGGCCTCTATTTCCGCGACGAAGATTTCCGCCTGTCGTTTCTTGCTGGGCACTATGTCACGCTCACCAATATCTCCAAACGCGATCTCGAGCGTATCGTGGAACAAAGACTTTCGCCGCTCTACATTTCCGTCCACGCGATCCGACCTGAAGTGCGGAAATTTCTTCTCGGCCTGCGGCAAGACGATCGTCTGCTCGAAAAGCTCGAGTTTTTGACCCAAAACGGTATCGAATTACACACGCAGGTTGTCGTTTGCCCGACGCATAACGACGGCGAGATTATGGTTGAAACCTTTAAAGGGTTGGCAAAGTTTTTCCCGCAACTTCGCAGCGTAGCGCTTGTGCCGCTGGGGCTGACAAAACATCGAGAGGGCTTGACGAAGTTAGAACCGATTACGCCAAAATATGCCGGAGAAATGATTGATTTTGCTGACGTTCATGCCGCCAAATTTAAAGAATCGTTGGGGATCAATTTTGTCTATCCGTCGGACGAATTCTACATCTTGGCGAAACGAGAATTGCCGACGGAAGAGCGCTACGACGCTTTTGACCAGCTTGAAAACGGCGTCGGCATGGTGCGCGGATTGTTGAACGATTTCCACGAAGTCCAGCCTGATTTACCCAAACGTTTAAAAAAACGGAAAAAAGTCACGCTCGTTTCCGGTACGCTCATGGGCGATATTGTTGAGCGTGAAATTGTGAGCGCGTTGAATCGGGTTGAAAATTTTGAGGCGGAGTTAGTCATTGTCAAAAACGATTTTTACGGCGAAACGATCCGCATCACAGGCCTGCTGACCGGGCAAGATATTTACAAGAACCTTTCCCGCCGTGAAAACGGCGACATGATTTTTTTGCCGAAAAACTGTGTAAACGACGACGGCGTTTTTCTGGACAATTGGTCGCTGCCGCAGCTTGAACGCGCGCTTAACACCTCTATCCACGCCATCAATAGCGACTTTTCGCTAATTTTTACCCACCTCAATTCGGAGGCCTTGTTGGCTGCATGAGAAAACCAGTGGTCACTATCGTGGGGCGCCCGAATGTTGGGAAATCCACGCTTTTTAATCGTATTATTCAAAAACGCGAAGCCATCGTCGATGATTTTTCCGGTGTGACGCGAGATCGGAAATATTCCGACGCCGACTGGTCGGGCGTTGAGTTTACTCTGATCGACACCGGCGGCTACTTCCCCAACGTCGATGATAAAATCGGCAAAGAAGTTCTGCGACAAGTAGAAATTAGCATCGATGAAGCGGATGTGGTCGTTTTTCTTACCGACGGGCGCGACGGCTTAACGGCAATGGATGAAGAAATTGCGCAATTTTTCATTCGCATCGACAAGCCGGTTCTTCTCGCTGTGAACAAACTTGACAAGCAAAAACTTGATCTGAATTTACACGAATTTCATGCGCTTGGTCTTGGCGAGCCGCGCCCGATTGCGGCGGAAACCGGGCGCAATGTCGGGGATTTACTGGACGACATTCTCGCTTGCATTTCTGATGATCTAAAACGCCCGCCCCGGGATCTGGATATTGAAGAAGAAGACGTTTTGCACCTTGCGATTATCGGCAAGCCGAACGTTGGGAAATCGTCGTTTGTCAATGCGATTTTGGGCGAGGACAAGCATATCGTGACGGATATTCCCGGCACGACGCGCGACGCGATTGACACAAAAATTCGCCACCAAAAGGAAGATTTGGTTTTGGTCGATACGGCCGGCTTGCGACGCAAATCCCGAGTTGTCGACCATATTGAGTATTACAGCACGATTCGAACGCTGGAAACGATCCGGCGCTGCCATGTGGCGATAGTCTTGATCGACGTTGAGGAAGGATTGACGGATCAGGACAAGCGGATCATTAATGAAGTTTTGCGGTTTAAGAAGGGTCTTGTTTTCGCTGCAAATAAATGGGATTTGATCGAAAAAGACGCCGGCACGGCGAAAGAGTTTGAGCGTGAATTACGCGACGAACTGATTTTCTTGAAGCATTACCCGACGATGTTCATCTCAGCGCTTTCCGGACAGCGCGTTTTTAAGGTGCTGGACGAGGCGCGAAAAGTTTACCAGACTCGTAGAGAACGCGTTTCCACGAGCCAGTTGAATAATTTTTTGCAGGAGATTGTTCGGCGTTATCAGCCGCCGTCAATGGATCGCAAGGAAGTGAAAATTAACTACATGACGCAGGTCAAGTACGGGCCGCCGGTTTTCGCGCTGTTCGCCAATTTTCCGGATTCGATCAAGAAAAACTACCGCCAATACATAGAAAATCAATTCCGGGAGCGTTTTCCCTACAGGGGCGTTCCGCTGACATTTGTTTATAAAAAGAAGTGATAAGGATGAAAGGACGGATCTTTCCACGCTGCATCTTGATTTTGAACCTGTGCTTTGGATTTGCCTTCGGAACAGTCGCCGCGGAGGAGAAAGCGGCCGCTGACGATAGATTTGCGCGCATCGACGCGTTGTTGAGTGGGGAAACGCCCCATCAAAAATGCGGAACTGGAGATTTGCTCTTTTTGAAAGAGCATCGAGAAAATGCTCGCGACGATCATCTTGAGCTTTTGAAAACTTACGCCCAGCGTCCCGCCCTGACGGACAGTTATGTATCGGCAAACGGTAATTTTCGTATTCATTATACGCTGGCCGGGAATGACGCGGTTCCGACAGAATCGACCAATCCCGACGGCGTGCCGGATTTTGTTTATGAAGCGGCGATTGCGGCGGAGAATTCTTATGATTTGCTAGTCAATACCTATGGATTTCGCCCGCACAATCCCGACGGCGGCGTTGACGGTCAGGAGTTCGACATTTACTTCGTGGATATTGCGATTTACTACGGTCTGACCTCGTCGGAATTTGTCGACGGCAAGCGCTCGGCCTACCTCGAAATTGAAAATGATTTTGCCGGCGGTTTTTTTACCGAAGGGCTGGACGCTGTGCGCGTTACCGTTGCGCACGAGTATTTTCATGCCGTGCAATTCGCCTATAATTATCGCAATTCGCGCGAGCAGTTTTTCTTTGAAATGAGCGCCGTGTGGTTTGAAGACGACGCCTACCCGGAAATCAACGACTATTTGCAATACTTGCCGGTCGTTTTTAGGCAATTAGATCGTCCGCTGCACTTTCAAGACGGCTGGCACGAATACGGGATTTCGATTTTTTTTAAGTATTGGGTGGACACGCAGGGCGTTGCAAGTTTTCAGAGCATGTGGGAAGGCTATGCGGAAGTCGCTCCGATTACGGCGATAGTTAACGAAGTTGAAACAAAGAAAGCGAGCTTTGCGGACGCTTTGGCGGAATTTTATACCTGGTGCCTTTACACGAGAACGCGCGCCGTCGAAGGCGAGTTTTTTGATGACGCAATCTTGTATCCCGACGTGGGCGTTCGCAATTCGTTCACTGTACTGAATGACACGACGTTTGCTGATTCCACGCGGGCGTTGTCAGGCAGGTTTTACGATATTGAGACGGACGCTTCAAAGAATTTTTCGGCGACGACCGCTGCCGCTTTTCCCGGCGGCTTTCGATTGGCCGGAGCTCCGCAGGACTTGAGCGGCGATCTTGGCGTATCAAACATTGTCGTGGAGAATGCGCCGTATGTTTTGACTGTCACTGAGAACGAAGGTCGCGTCAATCTCGTCGTCGTAAACGGCAATATCCCCGAAAATCCCGCCGGTTCAGCCAATTCGCTGGATCATGAAGTTTTCAATGTCGGGCTGTCGCTGAGGGAAATCGAATTGGGCGGCGACGGCTTCCAAACAATCCGGCCAAACCCGTTCAATCTGCGCGAAAACAGTGTGGTGGCCATTTCCTACAATTTGCCGGAAACTGCTGACGTTACCATCGCAGTCGTGACTGAAGCCGGGCAAAGGCTGGTGGAGAGTCTTGAAGGTCGCAAGCCCGCCGGCCCGAACCAATTCGTGTGGGACGGGAACAATGCAGCCGGTGAACAAGCGCCTGGAGGAATCTATTTTGTCATTTTGCAGACGGACTCCGGTTTTAACGATGCGACGAAATTGGCCGTCGTGAGATAAGTTTTTTTGTTGCTTGCCATGAGTCATGGCAAAGGTCAATCCGCTTGACATTTGTCGACGCGTTTTGTATTATCCGCGTTATTTTGTTAATTTAACTTGAGTTGAGCGCTTTGGAGTGCGACGATTTATCGTCGCGACAAGCATCCATGCCGAACCAACACTGAAGCGTTGGTCTCCATAAGCAGATTCTCCTAGCACGATGAGAAAGTTTTCCGAAATATTCATGATCGGCCTGCTACTTTTGGCGGGTTTTGTATTTGTCACGCTGATCTTCTCGCCCTCGGGCGGGAGCAGTTCGCGCGCCCTGCCGATCGCTTCATTTGGGAAACGCATCGGCGTTGTCGAAATTCAGGGAGTGATCCTGAGCAGCTTGTCAACGGTCAAGATTATTGACGATTTCAGGAATGACGCAAGCATAAAGGCGTTGGTTGTCCGGATAAACAGTCCGGGCGGCGGAGTGGTGGCGAGCCAGGAAATCTATGAAGCGTTAAAGCGGGCTAAAGATGACGGTATCTTTGTCGCTGCAAGCATGTCGGAAACTGCGGCTTCCGGAGGTTACTACGTTGCATGCGCCGCGGATACGATCATCGCCAATCCCGGAACGACCACCGGCAGTCTGGGCGTGATTTTGAGCCTGGCTGAGTATTCCGGACTCTATGAGAAAATCGGCTTGAAGTACAACAATATTAAAAGCGGAAAATTTAAAGACATTGGCGACAGCAGCCGCCCTTTGAAAGAAGAAGAGCGGCGCGTGTTGAAGGCTTTTGTGGATGACGCTTATTATCAGTTTGTCGATGTGATTGTCGCGGCGAGAAGCGAACTGAAGCGAGATGAAATTCTAAGTTTGGCCGACGGACGAATTTATACTGGAAAACAGGCTGAAGAGTTTGGGCTGATCGACGGTCTGGGAACTTTTGAAGACGTCCTTAGAATTGCCGCTGATGCAGCAGGCATTTCCGGCGAGCCTGACGTTGTTCGACCTTACAAAAAGAAAGTCACTTTGTTTGACTTGTTATTTCAGGATGTAGAGAGCGTTTTAAATAATATACAGACACAACCAATCCTGCGCTACCAGCTTGTCATGTAAAACTCTAAAAAATAGCGAGGCGCGTCATGACCAAGACGGATATCGTTGACATTGTTGCTGAAGGAACCGGGCTCACAAAGCTTGAAACGGCCGCCGTAGTGGACGGCTTTTTAGCAACGGTAAATTATGCGCTTTCTACAGGCGATTCCGTGACCATTCGCGGATTCGGCAGTTTTCGAGTTGTCAACCGTAACGGTCGTCGCGGGATCAACCCGAAAACCGGGAAAAAGATGAACGTTCCGCCGCACAAATCGCCGGTTTTTCGTGCGTCGAAAGATTTGCGAGCGTCAGTGGATAAAGGGCTGTCTGTGCCCGAGGCTATAGTTTAAACAAATTTGAAACTGGAACTTTTTAGCGGACTCTAAGGAGGTGAATTCGATTGCCGAGCGGTAAGAAGAGAAAAAGACATAAAATTGCCACACACAAGCGCAAAAAACGCCTAAGAAAGAATCGCCACAAGAAGAAAAACAGATAGACTGCTTTTCTGCAACTCGAATTTGATCATCCCATTTGAATGGTTTCGAATGGGATGACTCATCATTCTTTACAAGTTTACCCCGCCCATAATCATTCAAACTAATGGCACGCTCTCATAAAATTTTGCTCGTGGATGATGAGCAAATCATGCACGACCTCGCACAAGCCTATCTCGAAAGAGCCGGATACGATTTGATTTCGGCGTTTACTGGGGAGAGCGGTTTGCGCGCCGTCATCGAGGAGAAACCGGATGTGGTTCTGCTTGATTATATGATGGCGGGCATTAATGGCGAGGAGGCGTTTCGTCGCCTGCGGTACTCACCGGAATTTCACGAGGTGCGAGACACGCCCGTCATTTTTCTGACGGCGAAAGGCGGCGAAGACGAACTAAAGCAGCGGTTGATTAACAAAGGCGCCTCGGCGTGTTTAAAGAAGCCGTTCGGCTTGCGCGAACTCAGCAATCTGCTTGAGAATATTTTCATAATCGCCGATGTGCGAAAGAAAAACAGGCGTTTGGAGAATGAAATTCGCGCGACGAAAGAGCATCTGGAGCACGTCATCCAGAATGCGCCGGTCGGAATCATCACAACTGACGCGCAAGGAAAAATCCTGGAGTCAAATCCAAAATTTAACGCCCTTGTTTCTTCGCAGCCGGATGAGAAACTGTCGGAAGACGCCGTAGCAACTCATTCCGTCGTGCAAGGAAGTTTCATTTCAGCAGGCGTAAAAGCTGTGCTTGAAAGCAAATCGACTTGGACGAAGGAACTTTTTCATTGGACGCTGCCAAACGGCGAGAATGCAGTTTTGAATGCGCGTTTCGTGCCAATGAAACCTCAGAGCGACGCCGGTAATGAAGGCGTGATCGGTTTGGTCGAAGACGTTTCTGAGCGAGAACACGTTCAACACCAGCGTAACATGCTTGCACAGATTTCAATGGCTATGCAAGACGCGTTTGACGTTGACTCGCTGATCCACCTCATCTTGACGGCGACGACTGCCGGGCAGGGCTTGGGATTTAAGAGAGCGTTGTTTTTTCTGGCGGATCCGAAAGAAGGGAAGCTCGTTGGCAAAATGGGCGTGGGTCCCAAGAGCAGGGCTGATGCGCTGAGAATCTGGGATGAGCTGGAACAAGAAAATTTGTCGTTGCGAGAATTCCTTGCCAAGTATGGTCATGACCGGCCCGCAGAAAATCACCCGGTCAATCGATTGGCGCGTTCATCGGAGTTCTTGCTGACCTCTTCTTGTCCGGTGATTCAAAAAATTCGCGGCAAAGGCGTTTTTCGAGGCCAAGCGGCTGATTTGGCGAAATACGAAGACGGATTACCAACCGCCGAAGAGTTGGACTTACAAGATTTTATTGCCGCGCCGCTCGTCGCAAACAATAGATTGCTCGGCATGATTGTGTGCGATAATAAGTTTGATAGTAAGCCGATCAACAAGGGGCAAATTGAACTGTTGATCGTTTTTGCCGGGCAAGCTGCGAACTTACTTGATCGTGCGCGGGCTCACACGCAACTAAATATCGAAAAGCGCAAGTTGGAGCACGCTTATGAAGCGTTGCGGGATACGCAAGATCGGCTCATACGCTCTGAGCAGCTCGCGGCAATTGGCGAAATGGCGGCGCATGTCGCGCATGAAATAAGAAACCCGTTGGTGACGATTGGCGGATTCGCTCGCCAACTGGTTAAAAAAGCGGGACGAATTCATCAGCGCAACATGCCGGCGGAGATTATCGCGGACGAGGTTCTACGTCTCGAAAAAATACTTGAAAATGTTCTGAATTTCACAAAACTTCCGCGCCCTGAAAAAGGTCTTTTTAGAATGAATCAAACCGTGAAATCGGTTTGCGAGCAAGTGCAAAATGGATTCGAGCAAAACAACATCGACCTGCAAATCGATTTGGAAGCGGCAAACGATGAGTTTTTCTTCGACGAAGCACAGGTGCGACAAGTCTTGCTGAACTTGCTTAGAAATAGCGAACAATCAATTAATGCGAACGGCCTTGTACGCATTGATACGAAGAACCGGAACGATGATTTTGTTTTGACAATCGCTGACAACGGCGGCGGCATCCCGCCCGATAAACGCAAGGTGATTTTTAATCCTTTTTTTACAACAAAAAAACACGGCACGGGTCTCGGCCTTGCTATTTCCCAGAGAATCATTAACGACCATGGAGGTGAAATTACAGTCATTTCCGAAGTCGGGCACGGCACGGTTTTCCGGATCGCGCTGCCAATGGAAACGACTGATTATTCGAGCACGAACGGGCGACACAGCCCTTATGAGGACATAATCGTGTGATGATTAAGCATTAGAGGAGTTATGAGTAAAAAAGTATTACTTGTTGAGGATGAAGCGGCCCAGAGGCTGCTTTACCAGCAGGAATTGGAAGACGAAGGATACGAAGTGTTTGCATCGCGCAACGGCGCTGAAGCGTTAAACATCGTGACGCGATATAAACCGGACGTTGCCGTGTTGGACATTCAGTTGAACGGCGAAGACGGGCTTGATCTGATGGGCAGAATTATCAATCTGAACGAAAATCTGCCGATTATTCTACACACTGCCTACGGCGCCTGGAAGGACAACTGGCGCGGCCGCATCGCAGACGCCTACGTTGTAAAATCTTCTGATCTATCCAATCTGCTGTCCTGTATCCGAGACGTTCTGTTAAAAAGAAAAAAGAGATAAGAACTGATGTTACGCGATAGCCGTGCCGCCGTAGAAACTCTCGTTAAAGTCATTCCCGCGCAGGCGGGAATCCAGGGGCTGTGCGCGATTGACTGGATTCCCGCCTGCGCGGGAATGACGCAAAAGTGACGTTTCTCAGGTGCTATTTTGAAAATTTCCGAAATTGCGTAACATGAGATAAGAAAATATATTTGAAATCGTCCTGTCGCCGCCGCAGCCGGATCACACACGCCAAACAGCGACAGGACTTTTGGTGTAATGGGGAAAGCGGGCTGACCGTTTCTGCGAATTCCGGAGCGAAATGAGAGATTTTATCGACCTGCCCTTGTCGCAAGAACGCGGAACTTTGAGCGTCTCTGAAGCGACCAAGCTTATCAAACAACTGATTGAATCGCAATTGCCGCACATGTGGATCGAAGGCGAGATATCCAACTTCATCCACCACAGTTCCGGGCACATGTATTTTTCCGTTAAGGACGCCAAGGCGACCATGTCTTGCACCATGTGGGCGGGGCGAAACGCTCTTTTGCGTTTTGAACCGGTCAACGGCATGAAGGTGTTGCTTCACGGGCGCATCACCGTCTATGAGCGGCGAGGTCAATACCAGCTCGATGTACATGAAATGCACCCTTCAGGAGTTGGCGCGCTGCAAATGGCGTTTGAGCAATTAAAGGAAAAATTGCTGGAAGAAGGCTTGTTCGATGAATCGCATAAACAAGAACTGCCGCAATTTCCTGAAGCCATCGGCATTGTCACTTCACCGACCGGAGCTGCGTTGCGCGATTTGTTCTCCGTGCTTCGTCGGCGCTGGCCGGCCGCGGAGCTCATTCTAAGACCGGCGCTCGTTCAGGGAGACGGCGCGGCAAAAGACGTCGCGGACGCTATCAGCGAATTCAATGACTACGGTAATGTCGATCTTTTGATCGTTGGGCGCGGGGGAGGTTCATTGGAAGATTTGTGGGCGTTTAACGAAGAAATCGTGGCGCGCGCCATCCACGACTCTGAAATCCCGATTATTTCGAGCGTCGGCCACGAAGTGGATTTTACCATAGCTGATTTTGTTGCGGACGTGCGCGCCGCGACGCCTTCCGCCGCCGCTGAACTCGCCGTACCCGATTCAAAAGAAGTTTTCGCTTTGATTTCACAGCAGATTTCGCGTGCTTACAGCTTAACGAAAGCTCAGACGGCGCAGGCGCGCGAAAAACTGAACGGGCTGCAATTAAGCTATGGTTTGCGTCGCCCTCGCGACATTGTCAAACAATACTCTCAACGCCTAGACGAACTCAGCTTGCGCATGCAAAGAGCGGCGTCTGCACACGCGGCAAAGGAACGCATGCGATTCGAAGCGTTGAAAAGGGAACTCAACGCCTTGAGTTATGAAAGCATTTTAAAGCGCGGCTTTGTTGTTATTCGCGACGCTGAAGACGGCAAGGTTCTGTCGAGCGTCTCACAAGTAAACGCCAAACATGCCGTAGAAATAACATTCTCCGATGGAACTCTTGAAGGAGAGTTGAACCGGAAAAACTGAAATTTTTGAAATGGCCAAAAAAACGACCTTTGAATCATCTTTAGAGCGTCTGGAAGAAATTGTCCAGAAACTGGAGAGCGGCGACATTCCATTGGACGAAGCAATCGGCGCTTTTGAAGAAGGCATGACGCTCGCCAACCAATGCGCGAAACACCTCGACGATGCGGAACGGAAACTCAAAAAACTCGTGCGAAACAACCAGGGCTTTCAGTTGGATTTGCTGGAATTTGAAGAATAAGACCCATGCGCATCGGTTTTTTTGGAAATCCCAAACGTCACGATATTCGTGATTATCTTTCCGAGTGGATCGCTTGGCTCGCCGCTCAAGATCATCAAATACGCATTCCCGCCGACCTCGCCGAAATGATCGATTCCGCAGGCGTTTCCGGTTTGACTATCTGCCCCAAAAAAAGTAAAAAGCTGTTTCAAGACGTCGATTTGCTCATCACGCTTGGCGGGGACGGTACGATCTTGCTCGCTGCACGGCTGGCGGAGAAGGACGGCGCGCCTATTCTCGGCGTCAAATTCGGCGGACTCGGCTTTCTCGCGGACGTCGTCCCGGAAGATTTTCGCGCCGCTTTTGAAGAAGTCACAGGGCAACGCGCCACGCTGCAAAAACGCTATGTTCTCGGCGGCGAAATACTAAGCAAGAGCAGCGAAAGAAGGAAACGCGCTTACGCGTTGAATGATTTTGTTGTCTCGAGAATGCAAGCCTCCCAGGCTATGCGCATCCGGCTCTGGATCGACAACGTTGATATTGCGCAATTTATTGCCGATGGAATCATCGTCTCAACGCCGACAGGCTCAACAGCCTATTCGATGGCTGCGGGCGGGCCTCTTATCGAGCCTGCTTTGGATGCACTCATCATCACGCCGATCTGTCCCCATTCTCTAACAACGCGTCCGGTCGTTGTTAATTTAAACGCGCGCATTCGAATCGCCGCTTCATCTTCTGAAAAAGGAGAAATGGTAGTAAGCGCCGACGGACGCAGAGTGGCGACGCTAAACCCGCGGGAAGAATTGCGGCTATACGACGCGGGTTATCGCGTACCGTTGCTGCAACGCGAAGGACACACTTTTTTTGACGTACTAAAATCGAAATTGAACTGGGGCAGGGACATTCGATAGAAATATGGCCGGAAAAGATCAGACAACGCCGTTGATGAAACAGTACCTTGAAATCAAAGGGCAAAATCAAGGTTCGATTCTGTTTTTTCGCATGGGCGACTTTTACGAGATGTTTTACGAAGACGCGAAAACCGCGGCGGAAGTGCTCGGCATTACGTTAACTTCGCGTTCTTCCGGCAAGGCGGGCGCTGTGCCGCTGGCCGGATTTCCCTACCACAGCCTGGACAACTATCTCGCAAAAATGATCAAGGCGGGCTACCGCGTCGCGATTTGCGAACAAGTTGAAGATCCCAAAAAGGCGAAGACGATCGTCAAACGCGCTGTCACGGAAATCGTCACTCCGGGAACGGCGCTTGCCGACGAGCTTTTGGACAGCAGGCAGAACAATTATCTCTCGGCGGTTTTTTTTGAGGGCAATGACGTTGGAATGGCCACCGTCGACGTCTCAACCGGCGAGTTCCGCACCAGCGAAATCCCGCGAGGGCGTTTTAATGATTACTTGACGCTGGTTCGCCCGGCGGAAATCCTTATTTCAGATGAACAACAAGAATTACTCAGGAGCGACGGCGTTCTCCCGGACGGCTGCGTCCTGAGCCCCGTGGAAAGCTGGGTTTTCAACCGCGACTACGCTTACGAAAAATTGACCCGGCATTTCCAGACGCTTACTTTGAAGGGTTTTGGCTGTGAAGACATGTCCGGCGGCGTTTCAGCGGCTGGAGCGATCTTGCATTACCTCCAGGAAAACCAACAATCTCACCTGGAACATCTCAGCACGCTTTATCGCGATCAAGAAAATCATTTTGTCGGCTTGGACAAGGCGACGCAGCGTAATCTTGAACTTGCCTATTCTCTGAGCGGCGATAAACGCGGCGCTCTGGTCTCCGTGCTCGATCAAACTTTGACGCCGATGGGCGCGCGATTGCTCAGAAATTGGCTGCTTCGCCCGCTGATAAATGTTCAGGAGATTACAAAACGCCTCGACGCCGTCGAAGAGCTTTTGCAAGATCGAGGAAGCATCGCGAACTTTGCGGAAAGCCTGAGCCGCATTGGCGACGTCGAACGTCTCAATACGAAAGTAACGACGCAACGTGCCAACGCGCGAGACTTGAACGCCTTAGCGGCTTCGCTGGAAAAAATAGATCGGGTCAAAACCGAGCTTTCGAGCCGGGAAGCAAAATACTTAGCGGAAATTCATTCGTCACTCGATCCACTGCCAACAATTTCTGAAGAAGTTCGGCAAGCCATTGAAGAAAACCCGCCGTTGGCAATCACGGACGGCGGAGTGATCCGAAGAGGCTTTCATGAAGAATTGGACCGCTTGCGCGAAATTAAATTTTCCGGCAAAGACTGGATTCTTCAACTCCAAAAATCCGAGCGCGAAAAGACCGGCATCCCCTCGCTAAAAGTGAATTACAACAAGGTTTTTGGCTACTACATTGAGGTCACAAAACCCAACTTGCCCAGAGTGCCGGAGCATTACATTCGCAAGCAAACGTTGGTTAACGCCGAGCGCTTTATCACGCCGGAATTGAAAGAATACGAAGAGCAAATTCTCGATGCTGAAGAGAAGATCATCGCATTGGAGTATGAACTTTTCCAGACGATTCGCCAGCATGTGGCCACCGAAAGCTTGAAAATTCAAACCAACGCCAGGATGATCGCGGCACTGGATTGTTTGCTCAATTTTGCTCGCCTCGCCGATGAAAACAAATACTGCCGACCGAGCCTGAACGATTCGAATCTCCTTGAAATCGTCGAAGGGCGGCACCCGGTGATTGAGAAATTACTGCCTTTCGGCGAAAAATTCGTCGCCAACGACACGCAAATCGGCATGGACGATTCGCAGGTTCAAATTATCACCGGCCCGAACATGGCTGGAAAATCGACCTACTTGCGCCAGGTTGCACTCATCGTTTTGATGGCGCAGATCGGCTCATTTGTACCGGCCAAATCCGCAACCATTGGCGTTGTCGATAAAATTTTCACGCGCGTCGGCGCTTCGGATAATTTGGCGGCGGGCGAGAGTACGTTTCTCGTGGAGATGAACGAAACGGCGAACATTCTCAACAATGCCACGCAAAAATCGTTGATTTTGCTCGACGAAATTGGACGCGGCACCAGCACATTCGACGGGCTGTCTATTGCATGGTCAGTCGTAGAATATTTGCATGAAAATGATCGCGTCGCCGCAAAAACGATGTTTGCAACGCATTACCATGAACTGACCGAACTCGAGATGATTTTGCCGCGCGTCAAGAATTACAATATTGCGGTGAAAGAGTGGGGCGATCAGATCATTTTTTTGCGCAAGATTGTCGAAGGCGGCGCGGATCATTCTTACGGAATTCAGGTCGCGAAATTGGCCGGTCTGCCGTCTCCGGTGATTTATCGCGCACGCGAAATTTTGTCTAATTTGGAGCAAAATGCACTGACGCCGAACCACAAACCGAAAATTGCGTTGAAGAGAAAGTCCAAAACCAAGGACGACCGAAACCAGCTCGACTTTTTTGCGCAGGAGAAAAAAGAGCTTGTCGAAGACATTAAAAGGATCGATCTTAACAATTTAACGCCGATGCAGGCGTTGCTTAAGCTTGCTGAAATGAAAGAGAAATTTGCTGAAAAATAGAATGTGTCTCGCGCCGCCGCGAAACATAGAGGTCTCCCCAAATGCAATTTAAAAGAACTTTGACAATTTTCGCTTTTGTCGTGCAGGCGTTCCTGGCGCTCGGCGTTTTTGCGCAATCTTTGACAACGGCAAAATACGCTGGCGAATTTTTGAGCACCGGCGCAGGCGCGCGCGCTTTGGGCATGGGCGGAACTTCGGCGGCGTTTGCGAACGACGTGAGCGCGGTTTACTGGAATGCGGCAGGATTGTCAGCGCTTGAATATCCCGAAGCTTTGTTCATGCACGCGCAGCGTTTTTCCGGCATTGTCAAATTCAATTTTGGCGCTGTTGCATTGCCCTATGGCAAAAACGCGACCCTCGGTTTGGGCGTCATTCGTCTTGGCGTGGACGACATCCCATTCACGCTGTTGCCGCGCTCGGATTTGGCGCTGGGAGAAGCGTATGAAGAAGACGGCGTCACGCGTATAAACAGCCCTTTTGCCGCCGAGTATTTTTCAGACGCGGAATATGGTTTTTTCTTGAGCTACGGTAAGCGTAAATCGGAAAACTTTTCCTACGGCGGCTCTGTGAAAATCGTCCATAAGGCTTTTCACGATGTGAGCGCGTGGGGAATCGGGTTTGACATTGGCGCGCAGGGAAAAGTCGGCGACAAACTTTTGGTCGGAGCGAATTTTCAGGACGTAACAACGACGATTTTGGCGTGGAATACAGGTCGCAAGGAATTGATTGTTCCAACGCTAAAAATTGGCGCTGCTTTGCCGTTAAAAGCCGAATTTTTGAAAGGCGTGCTCATGCCCGCCGTCGATGCGGACATTCGTTTTGAAGGTCGCGACTTTGCCGCCGAATTTGCAGCCGGGCCCGCAAGTCTCGATTATCACGCCGGGTTAGAGTATGTCTTGCAAGAAAAAATCGCTCTGCGCGCCGGTTCAGATGCAGGGTACTTTTCCGCCGGCGCTGGTTTGCATCTGCCCAAGTTACAGGTAGATTATGCGTTCATGAGCCACTCCGATCTCGGCGACACCCACCGAATTTCCGTTCATCTCACCATTTCAGAGCCTAAATACCGCAGAAAATAGTAGAGACGCGGCGCCTGATGACTCTGAGTTCACTACCCGACACTTTTTGTATAGGCTTCTAAAGCTGGCGAAAAGGCCGGATTTGTCATGCTGGAAGGATCTATTTGATCCAACCCTTGAACTTTTGAGCGTGATCTGTATTGGGCGATAACAAAGATTCCTTCTGAATAACAAAACGGGGCCTGTCGACGTCTCGAAAATGCAGCTTACAAAAAAGTGTCAGGTAGATGGCTCTACGAATTCGGTTTGCATCATCTCTCGCCTAAAAGTTGCGTTTTTGCCTAAACTTGTTCCTTGTTTTTCAACAAGTTAAGCTCGCATTTTGTCGAAATTTTTGTTTGACTCTTCAGGATATTATTGCTATAATCCGCGATCTTTATTGAAGACATTTCATAACGGCAGACGAGAGTTTCGGAGCATTGATCTCGTTGCATTCTGTATCTTCGTCTCAAAATTTGATGCGCTGTAACTGAGGCGTGGAATACAGAAACCTCCAGCAAAAAGGCCGGTTCTTCAAGCCGCGCCGCCGCACGCATCAATCATCAGGACGTCATTTTTATGATCATTAGTATGACCGGTTACGGCAAGGGCGTGGCCGATTTTGAAACGTTCGAAGCAACCGTAGAAATCAAATCAGTCAATCACCGCTTTCTCGACGTGGCGATGAAACTGCCCAAGATCGCCGAAAGCGGCGAACACGAACTACGGGATTTGATAAAAAGTCGTCTGACCAGAGGGCGGGTGACGGTGAACTTGATGCTTCAGGGAGATTTGGGCGAGAACACCGGTCAAGTATTGGATGAAAAAAAAGCCAAGGGGTATACGGAACTGCTCGAATCGTTGCGTACAATTTCGGGCGCATCTGCACCGATCGACTTAAGCCATCTTTTGATGTTCCCGGATATTTTTAAGCAAAGCGAAACCTCAACGCTTCCCGACGAAGCCTGGAGCGCAATCAAAACCGCGCTTTCTTCGGCGCTGGACGCTCTGAACAGAATGCGCAAAAGAGAGGGCGAAGAAGTTCGCAAGGATTTGGAACATCGGATTCAATTGCTCACTGAAAAAATTGCCGCTATTGAGGAGAAAACGGAGAACCGGTCCGAAGCGGATGCGAAAAAACTGTATGAGCGTATTGACAAGTTGCTGCAGAGCAATGATTTGGACGAAGGCCGGCTGGAGATGGAGGTCGCGATACTTGCAGATCGCCTCGACGTGACCGAGGAATGTATTCGATTCAAGAGTCACAATACCCTGTTCTTGGAAGCCGTCGTTTCGCCCAAGCCTGCCGGTCGAAAGCTGAATTTTTTACTTCAGGAAATGAACCGGGAGGCGAATACGATTGGCGCAAAGGCGAATGACGCCGAAATCGCGCACATAGTCGTAGAAATCAAAGAAGAAGTTGAAAAACTAAGAGAGCAAATCCAGAACATCGAGTGAGTTGACAACGTGGGAAAGAAAGGATTTTTGGCTGTGATTTCCGCACCTTCCGGCGGCGGAAAGACGAGCGTTTTGAAAGGCGTTTTTGCGTGCAACGATGCGCGATTTGTTTATTCCATTTCGGCGACGACGCGGGAGCCGCGCACCGGCGAGCTTGACGGGAAAGATTATTTTTTTCTCGCCTGGGAAGATTTTCAAGAAAAAATCGAAAACGGTGAATTTCTCGAGTGGGCGGTAGTGCACGGCAAGTATTACGGCACGCTTGAGGCCCAAGTTCAAAAGCTTATCGACGCCGGGAAAATTGTTTTTTTGGATATAGACGTACAGGGCGGTTTGCAGATTAAAGAAAAGTGCGGCGATGACGCTTTGTTGATTTTTATTCAGCCGCCTAGTCGAGAAATTTTGGAAGAGCGCCTTCGCGGGCGCAAGACGGAGACCGACGCCCAGATAGAAAAGAGATTATCGGCAATCGATTTTGAACTCGGACACGCCGACTCGTATGATCAGTCCGTCGTTAATGATGATCTTGAAAAGGCGACGCGAGAAGTTGTTGAAATAGTCAATCAATACCATGAAAAAATACAAAATTGAAGGAGTAGAAAATGATTACAACCGTTGATTTGGAAAAAGTCCGGGAATCTGCAGGCACTGTCTATGACGCCGTCGTGATCATTGCGCGACGCGCGCGGCAGATCAACATGGAACAACGTGAAATGCTGGAGCAGGAAACGTTTGACGACATGGGCGACTTTGACGACGATTTTGAAAAGGCCGGTTTTGAAGAAAAAATGGCCAACTTGCCCAAGCCTTCCGCTATCGCCATGGCCGAGTTTACCGACGGCGACCTCATCGGCGAGTATGTCGAAGCCGAAGAAGATGAGTAGAAAATGATCCTTTCCGGCGTAAATGTGCTTGTCGGGGTCACCGGCGGAATCGCGGCTTATAAGTCGTGCGAGTTGATCCGCGACCTCAAGCGCGAAGGGGCTGACGTTCGCGTGATGATAACCCGAAACGCACAGAATTTTATTACGCCGATCACATTGCAAACATTGTCCGGCAACGCGGTCGCTACGGAAATGTTTGATGCGAATCGCAGCCAGATTGAGCACATTTCTCTGGCCGACTGGCCGGACGTTGTGATCATCGCTCCGGCGACGGCGAATACAATAGCCCGGTTTGCGCACGGATTCGCGGACGATATCGTTTCTTCCACCGTGCTCGCCTCAGAAAAGCCGATAGTTATCGCTCCCGCCATGAACACAAAAATGTGGGAGAATCATGCGACCGTCGAAAACATCGAAACGCTGAAACGGCGGAGCTTCTTTTTTTCCGGGCCTGCGTCCGGGCAACTGGCGACGGATTTGGAAAAGGACGGCATGGGCCGGTTGATCGAGACTGAAAAGCTGATTGCCGCCGTCGTAAGAGCGCAATTCGCAACGAACGATTTGGCTGGCGTAAATGTCGTCGTTTCCGCAGGCCGGACTGAAGAATATTTTGATCCCGTGCGCATGTTAACCAACCGGTCGACTGGAAAAATGGGTTTTGCAATCGCAGAAATGGCGGTTGCCGCAGGGGCGAACGTGACGTTGATTAGCGGGCCATCGTCATTGAGTCCGCCGGAATTTGTGGAGCATATTCCCGTTGTAACGGCCCTTGAGATGCTGGAAGCTGTCGAGCAAAATTATCCCGATGACGGAGTCTTGATTATGTCTGCCGCCGTTAGTGATTTTCGCCCGGAAACGACTTCGGAGCAAAAAATCAAAAAGGGCGGGGAAGAGCTTGGCGTGAGGTTGACAAAGAATCCAGACATTCTTCGTTCAGTTGCGAACCGCAAGAAAACGGCGATTCATGTTGGATTTGCCTTGGAAACGAGTAACGAGACGGCCAACGCCACTAAAAAACTGCGTGCAAAGAAACTCGATTTGATTGTGCTGAACAATCCCAAAACGCCAAACGCCGGTTTCGCAGCGCAAACGAACAAAGTACAATTTCTTTTTGCCGACGGCGCAAAAGAAAATTTTCCAGTGAAAGACAAACGTTTGGTAGCGTTGGATATTTTGAACCGCGTCGCGAAATTGCGAAGCTCCAAAACCGCAGCCTAAGCATGGACGAATTTGACGCTCTGAAAGCAAAAACCATCGCGTTTCTGCAACAACAAGCGGAAGTTTACGGCGCAGAGAATTTATTGCTTGGTGTGGATACTTCGGCCTTGAGCGCCCAGCCGCAACCAGGCGCCGCCGTACCGGTCATTAAACCGCTTTCTACAAAAGCAAGAGAAGCAAGCGCGCCGATCAAAAACCAAACCGCGTCGTTGGTTGAGTTTTTTCATTCGATAAAAAATTGTGAAAAATGCGCTCTTGCCAAGTCGCGTAAAAATTTTGTCTTCGGGACAGGAAACCCGCAGGCAAGAGTGATGTTTATCGGAGAAGGACCTGGGCGCGAGGAAGATTTGCAAGGCAAGCCTTTCGTCGGCGCTGCGGGACAAGTCCTGGATCGGATGCTCAAAAAAATGGGATTCGCGCGCAACGAAGTTTTTATCGCGAACATTGTTAAATGTCGCCCGCCGCAAAATCGCAATCCTGAGCCGGAAGAAGCCGCTGAGTGTCTGCCGCATTTGCAAAAACAAATTGCCTTGATCCAACCGCTATATATTTTTTGTCTTGGAAAAATTGCCGCGAAATATCTTCTTGGGCTTGAAGGAAGTTTGGCCTCGTTACGCACAAAAAATTATGTTTATGAGGGCATAACAACATTCGTCACTTACCACCCGGCGGCGCTTTTGAGACAGCAATCGCTGTTTTGGCAAGTCTTCGAAGACATGAAAAAATTCCGCAAGGATTACGATCAGAAAATCGGCGATAAGCCGCCGATGGTTTAAGAATGGCAAAGAAACAAGAAAAGAACGTCCCCATTCAAGACGAGCCGGTTCTCGACCGGATGCCGCCGCAGGACAATACTGCGGAGAAAGCGGTTCTTGGCAGCATGTTGATTGCGCCAGAAGCCGTGGGTAAGGCGTTGGAGATTCTGCAGTCGGACGATTTTTATAAAGGGGCGCACCGGGAAATTTTTCGGGTTATGCAAGAACTTTTTGCCAAGACCGAACCCATAGATATTTTGACGGTTGGCGATGCGTTACAGAAAGAGAAAAAGCTGGAAGAGATTGGGGGCAATTATTTTTTAACGCAGCTTTCGAACAATATCCCTTCCGCGGCAAACGTCGAGTATCACGCCCGAATCGTACTTGAAAAATCCCTCCTTCGGCGATTGATCAATATTTCGACTGAAATTAGCGGACTCGCCTACGAATCTTCCGAAAAAGCGTCTGAGCTTATCGATACGGCGGAGCAGAAGATTTTTGCACTTTCCGAAAGGGGACTGCGCAAAGGTTTTCGCGGCATTGGCTCCATTATCAAGGAAACCTTCGAGACGATTGAAAAATATCATTCGCACCACAAAAAAGGCGCGCTCACCGGCGTTCCGTCCGGCTTCAAGAAATTGGACGAGCTCACTTCCGGCTTTCAACCTTCCGATTTGATCATTATTGCCGGACGCCCTTCGATGGGAAAAACGGCTTTTTGTTTAAATATTGGCGGGAATGCGGCTGTTTTGTTTGGCGTCGGCGTGGCGATTTTTAGCCTTGAAATGGCGAGTTATCAGTTGGCGCTGCGTTTGTTGTGCTCTGAGGCGCGCGTTGATGCGCAGAAGGTGAGAACCGGCTCTCTCGAGCCTGACAAATGGACGCGGCTCGCGGACGCCGCCGGTCGTTTGCACAGCGCGCCGGTTTTTATTGACGATACGCCGGGGATCAGCATTTTGGAGTTGAGGGCGAAAGCAAGAAGATTAAAAGCCGAGCATGACGTCGGGCTGATCATTGTTGACTATTTGCAATTGCTTCACGGCCCGCGAAATGAGAGCCGTCAGCAAGAAATTTCAATGATTTCGCAGTCTCTGAAGGCTCTGGCGAAAGAGTTGAATGTGCCGGTTATTGCACTTTCTCAGCTTTCGCGCGCAGTCGAATCTCGCACGGACAAACGTCCGATGCTTTCCGATTTGCGTGAATCCGGCGCGATTGAACAGGACGCTGACGTCGTGATGTTTGTTTTTCGTGAAGATTTCTACGGGCCGGCAGAGCATGAAGGTCTTGCTGAAATTATTATTGGCAAGCAAAGAAACGGGCCGATTGGAAATGTCAATTTGCTGTTTCAAAAACGTTTCGTTCGATTTGAGAACCTCGAAATGCAGCATGAAGACATGCAATTCCCTGCAGAACCTCCCGCCTTTTAACCTCTCAAATTCCTTCGAATTATGGATGAATCGGATTTTCGGAAAATAGAGCGACTCATCGTCCGGCGACTCAAGCGCTATTCTTACTATGTCGATGAACCTTTGTTGAAAAAAGCCTTTGTATTCGCGGAAGAATCGCACAAGGATCAATTGCGGAAGTCCGGAGAGCCGTACTATAGCCATCCGCTTTTGGTCGCGAAGCTCCTGACGGAATTCAAGATGGACTACAACACCGTTGTCGGCGGTTTGCTGCATGACGTCGTCGAAGACACAGGCGTTACACTCGCCGAAGTGGCCGACGAGTTCGGCGATGAAATTGCGCTTTTGGTTGACGGGGTTACAAAAATCAGCGAGTTGAAGTTCGAAAGCATCGAAATGCGAAAAGCTGAGAATTTTCGCAAAATGATACTTTCCATGGTCAAAGACATTCGCGTCATTTTGATCAAATTTGCTGATCGACTGCACAACATGACGACCTTGGGGCACCTTGCCGAAAGCAAACAAAGGCGCATCGCTTCAGAAACGCGTGAAGTCTATGCTCCGCTTGCCCACCGTTTAGGGATGGCCAAAGTTAAAGCCGAGTTGGAAGATCTTTGCATGAAGATTCTCGAGCCGGAGGCCTACCAGGAACTGGTCAAAAAGCTTGACGAAAAGAAGCAGGATCGTGAAAGTTACATCCAGGAATTCACCGAACCTTTGAGCAAAGCTTTGAAGGAAGCCAGTATCCGCGCACGAATGACGGGACGCTCAAAACATTTCTACAGCATTTATCAAAAACTCAAGACCCGGTCAAAAGCCTTTGAAGAGATTTATGACCTCATCGGCATCCGGATTCTGGTTAAAAAAGTTGAGGAGTGTTACTACGTTCTGGGCCTGGTGCATAATTTATTCACTCCGGTTCAGGAGAGATTCAAAGATTACGTCGCAACGCCGAAGTCGAACATGTACCAATCGCTCCACACGACTGTCGTCGGGCCGCGCGGAAGAATGGTTGAAGTGCAGATTCGAACGGACGAGATGCATCGGACGGCGGAAGAAGGGATTGCGGCGCACTGGCGTTACAAACAGGGAAAAGACGGCGCGAGAGATGAAGAAATCGATAAGCATTTTGCCTGGCTGCGACAGATTTTAGAGTGGCAGCAAGAAACCAACGATCCAAATGAGTTCTTGGAAAACCTGCGAATCGATTTATTTCAGGACGAGGTTTTTGTTTTCACGCCGCAGGGAGATCTGTTTAAGCTGCCGCTTGGAAGCACACCAGTAGATTTTGCCTTTTCCGTTCATACAGACGTTGGGATGCATTGCATCGGCGCTAAAGTGAACGGTAAAATCGTCCCCTTAGACTACAAATTACAAAGCGGAGATTCTGTAGAAATTATAACTTCCGCTTCACAAAAGCCAAACCCGGAATGGCTGACATTTATTTGTACGTCAAAGGCGCGCAGCAGGATCAGGAAGTGGCAGCGGGATTCCTTTTATGAGCAGAGCCAAAAGCTGGGCGAAGAAATTTTGCATAAGCAGTTCAAGCGCCGTCATATCAAAAAATCCGGCGAGGAGCTTAAAGAAATCGCTCACACGTTTGGGCACAATGATTTGGGACAATTTTATGCGGAAATTGGCCGGGGAGAAATTTCTATTCAGAGCATTCTTCGGAAAATTTCGCCGCAAGAAGAAGAGACTCCCGGAGATGATTCATTCCTTAAAAAGTTCATTTCGCGAGCGAGGGGCGCAGCCAACGGCGTGCGCGTGCAGGGGCTTGATAACCTGCTGATCAATTTTGCAAAATGTTGCCAACCTGTTCCCGGCGACAATATTTTGGGCTTTATCTCTCGAGGGAGAGGGGTGATTGTTCATCGAGCGAATTGTAAGAATATTGAGAAGTTGTTGGAAACGCCGGAGAAATGCATCAATGTGGAATGGGATGTTGAAAAGGACAAGCACTTCATTGTTCGCATACATTTGATTGGCGAAGACCGCAAGGATTTTTTGCGCGATATTACAGAAAAAATCTCGTTGACCCGAACAAATATTGTCAGCTTGAACACGAAAACGCAAGATACGCTTGTAACGACAAATTTGATTATAGAAGTGAGAAATCTTCAACATTTAAATAAAGTCATACACAATATCGGGAAAGTGAACGGCGTAATTGGGGTCGAGCGGCTGAATGGAACAGCAAATTTTTAAAAGCTGAAAATTAAAGGGCTGTGGCAGGCCTGAAAAATCAGTAAATAAAACCTTGCAAAATAAAATGAAATTAATAGTTTAAGGGAAATTATTCTCAACTTGAAAGGGAGTCTGCTCGATGAAAAGAACTATTACCAAGAAAGACGTCGCGAAAAAAACGGCTAGGGTCGTTAATGAGAAAATTTACTTAACTGAACGGATTGTCGACGGCGTTTTTACCGCATTGCGGGAGTTTATGGAAGAGGCCGACCCTGAAATTCGTATTGAGATTCGGGATTTTGGAGTGTTTGAAGTCAAGACGACAAAGCCGAAGCCCAAAGCCAGAAATCCCAAAACCGGCGAGATTATTTATGTGCCTGCGCGCAGGAAAACGCATTTTAAGGCGGGAAAACTCCTCAAAGAAGTTTTGAAGCAGCCTCTCGAAACGACTAACAACCAGACTCAAGAATCATAACGATAGGCGCATGCTCACAGATCAGGACATTCCGCGAAACGGCAGGTTGTTGGCTGTAGATTTCGGAGAAAGCCGCATCGGCCTCGCTTTAACTGATGAATTACAAATCACGGCTCAGGCGTTCAAAACCATTTTTATTCGACAGACGCTGAAGGAGGGAGTTCGAGAAATTGCCGAGGTTTGTAAGGAGAAGGAAGTCAAAGGGATTATTCTCGGGAACCCGGTCTTGATGAGCGGAATTGCTGGTGAAATGACAGAGCGTACAAAGAAATTTGCAGATCAACTGCGCGCAAAAATTAAAACGCCGATTACGTTTTTTGATGAACGGCTGACTTCTCTGCAAGCGGAACGACATTTGAAAGACATAGGAAAAAAGAATCTAAAATCCAAAGGCGAGGTAGACCGACTCGCAGCCGCATTTATACTTAGAAGCTTCTTGGATTGTAGATAAAATGGGTTCAAATGAAAAAGTGCGCATCGGTCTGATTGGGGCCGGACGAATAGCGCAAATTGTCCACATCCCTCTCTGGAAAAAAGTTCTTGGGGCGAACTTGGTAGCACTCTGCGACAAAGTAGCGCCAAAAGCGCAGTGGGTTGCCGAAAAATACGACGTACCACAGTATTTCAGTTCATTCGAAGATATGTTGAAATCGCCCGAGATTGATGCGATTGACATCTGCACTGAAACCGACACGCACAAAGATTTGACGATTGAAGCATTATCCGCCGGCAAACACGTTCTTGTTGAGAAACCGATGGCCACAAGTTACGCCGACGCCAAAGCGATGGTTGATGCGGCTGAGAAATACGGCAAAGGCCTGATGGTCGCGAATAACGTTCGGTTTCGGCGAGACGCCATCACCTTGAAGGCTTTTGTTGACGGCGGCGATCTTGGCGATATATTTTATGCTCAGAGCGGGTGGTTTCTGAAAAAGAACCTTTCTCGCGTCGGCAAGGATTGGATTTTTGACAAAAAGCGTTCCGGCGGCGGGGTTATTATGGATTTGGGAAGCCAAATGCTGGACGTTTCGTGGTGGTTGTTAGGAAACATTAAACCCGTAGCAGTCAAAACAGTAACATCAAATCTGGTCAGTGCGGCGGACGTTGAAGACACGGCGACGTCATTGATCCATTTTGCAAACGGTTCATCACTTACATTAGAAGTGAGTTGGGCGATACTTGCGGAGCGCAACAGTCTTTACACGCGACTCTACGGAACGGAAGGCACGGCTCATATAAATCCATTGCGAGTCTACAAAAACATGCATGGAAATTTGATTAACATCGTGCCAACAAAAGAAGAAAATGACACTGTCAGGTACAAACGCTCATACAAAAATGAGCTCAAGCATTTTGCTGATTGCATCGGAAAAAATATGCCTCTTCAAGCCGGCGGCGCTGAAGTTTGTGAGCGCTTGAAAATTCTCGAAGCAATGTATCTGTCAGCAAGAACCGGCCGCGAGGTGGAACTTACCTAATTCTCCCCTTCATCCTCGACAAGATAAAACACTTTTCCTTTTATTTAGATTTTTCCCTATGTATATTCCGCGTTCCATTAGCAATGCGCTGTGGAGACCCATCCTGGTTCTATCAACAAACGCTTCGACCGTTTCCAAACGCTTCATGATAATCAGAAGATTGGAACGTTTGCGTTCGGACGGAGTTAAGGATTGCGTCTGTGTAACGAACTTGGAAAACTCATGAATAAGAAGGCGAAGCTGGCTCTGGCATGGATTGGGTTTGCAGGAATTTTTATAACTTCGGAAGCTATAGCGCAAGAACAAGTTTATCTTCCACTCAACTCAGCGCGATTGCGTGCATTGAGTCTGGGCGGCGCCGCAAATGGCCTGCAGGATGATTTAGGCGCGCTGCAAACAAACCCTGCGGCGTACAGTTTATATCGCGAAAATAAAGATTTTCGCGTCACGTTCTTTTTATCGCCTTTGGCCCCAATGATTATCGCAAAACGGCCGATGCGATTCTTCGAGAAGTCGGTCAGCGGTTTTAGAGAGCATTTTACTGAGTTTCTGGCGCTTTTCAAAGGCGTTAACATAACTTTGCGAGGCTTTGACTTTGCCGTCTCGCTGTTTGAACCGGCTTTTATCGATTCGATGTTTTTCAATGAGACTGATAAGCTTCATCTCGATTCGGTCTATAAAAGTCATTTCAACACATTTGCTGTCCGGTTCCGGCTTGCACAAGAAGTCTCAATTGGCGCGAGCTTGCATGTCAATTATTCGTCAGATGAATCAGGAGTACGAAAATCTGGAATCGGCGCCAGTTACGGCGTATTGCTAAAGCCTGCGAATTCTCTAAATGTTGGCGTCAGCTTGTTCATTGCACCAGAGGAGACGCCTGAATATCGGATGCAACTCGAAGGCTTGGGAAATGAATCTCTCAATATCGGCGCCGCCTGGTTTGCGAGAAAGCATCTCAGGTTCTTATTCGGATTGCAGAATATCGCCGTAAGCCAGGATTCTTTACGTGAAACTGTACACGCAGGCGTTGAAAAGCTTTTTTTCTCTCAAGTCGCTTTGCGTGGCGGCATTCGATATCAACCTGAAGAAAACGCAATTTCCTATTCCGCCGGCGTGGGCTTGTTGAACCTGAACCGTTTTTGGAATCCAGGGAATAAATTCGTGCATGAAAACTTTTTTCTAAATTATGCAGTCCTTCGAAAGGAATTGACGGGCAAGACTTTTTATATTCACGGTTTTCATGTACAACTCAGGTTTTAAAGTTTTTTTGTTCATAGTCAGCCTGTTCATTTCCAACACCGCTTATACTCAAAGCTACAGCAATTTGGAGTTCATCAGGGATGCGTTGGAAAAAAGTTCTCAACGTATTTTGGCTCTTGATGCACTGCAGCGCGGGAGCGCCTTACTGGTGCTGAGTTGTCAATCAAGGTTGAGCTCTGAGTATCAAGATGCGCCAATTTTTGCCAGAGATGTTTTTGTGAAGGCGGCTCTGGATAACAAACGCCAGATTTTGCTTAAAACGTCTGACGCCGATTCGGCAACATACACGAAAAACGCTTTGAACGTCGATTTGATTTTTGAAAAATGGGATTTTACGGCAAGTAAAAATTCTGGAAAAGTCGTTCAGGAACTCGCCGTCGACATCCGCTACTTGCTATCTGATAAAAATGGCGGGATCGTTAAAACAGGCGTGGATTCGATTCGCGCCGAGCGCGTTTTGCCGGAGGGAAAAGCTTTGGCTCGCGCAGAGCACAATCAGCCTGATTTTGCACAAACGGTCAAGTTTTTCAGTCGAAGCAAACGAGATATCTTGGGGACGCTGTTCATTGCCGCCGCCACAACGACGACGGCTTTTTTACTTTTTCGCTTACGCAGTCAATGAGAGTTTATGATGGCCTTTTCATCGAATAAAGTTTTGTTTTTTATTGCTCTACTCGTTTACGCCCTTCTGTTTGCATGTGGAGGAACGCAGAAAGTTCGCACAATGCCTGCGCGAGATCGCCTTGAACATGCGATGAAGCTTCTGGAAAAAAAGAAAAATCTCAGGGCGAGCACCGAGTTTAAAATTTTGGTTCTAAACAACCCCGGCAGCAGTTTTGTTGATACGGCGCAATTTTACCTCGCTGAGAGCTTCTTCAATATGAAGGAGTACATCACCGCAGCCGCCGAATATGAAAAGCTCCTACGAGTTTATCCGCGAAGCAATTTTACGGATAATGCGCAGTACAAAATGGGCTTTGCGTATTACAAGCTCTCCCCAAGAGCTTCGCTCGATCAGGAGTATACGACAAAAGCGATTGATGCGTTCGAACAGTTTCTGGACGAGTATCCAGAAAGCGAACTCGTGGATGACGCAACGCAGAAGCTCTTGGATGCAAACACCAAGCTTGCCAAGAAAGAATTTGATACAGGAGAGCATTACCGCAGAGCCGGATATTGGCGGGCTGCAATCAATTCTTATGACGACGTGGTGAAATACTTCAAATTTACAAGATTTGCTGAGGACGCTTATTATTGGCGGGCCTATTGTCTTCTGAAATTGGAAGAATATGATGAAGCGCGTGGAACAATCAGATATTTCTTAGCGCAGTTTCCGGAAACGAGCTACTTGGGCCGCGCAAAATCTCTGGCCAATCAAATTGAGAATGCGGCTAAAAAAGCGCAGCTGGAAACAACGGCCAACGGCATTAAAAACTGATGCGGCTGCCTTGACGCATACTACAGAAAATCGCATTGGAATTTTCGGGGGAAGTTTCGATCCGCCGCACATCGGACATTTGATCGTAGCCCAAACGGCAATTTCTGACTTAAACCTCAAAAAAGTCCTTTTTATCCCCGCCGCTCAACCGCCCCATAAACCTGGAAGACGACTCGCAAACGCCAAGCAACGTTTGGAAATGGTCAACGAGGCCATAGCAAACAATGCGTGTTTTGAAGCTTCGCATTTAGAAATTGACCGGCAAGGCGTTAGCTATTCCATCGACACGATCAAATGGATTCAACAGTCTGAAGAATATGCCGGATCAAAGCTGTTTCTGATTATCGGCGCCGATAATTTCTTGACTTTCAGGAGTTGGCGCGCGCCGGATGAAATTCTCAGATTGTGTCAATTAGCGGTTTACCCAAGAGTCGAGCATGAAATTAAAAAGCGACATTTTGAAGAAATTGCCCCCGCAGTTATCCTGAACGCTCCAAGAATTGAAATCTCTTCATCTCACATTCGCGCCTCGGTGCAGGCGGGAAAATCCATCAAATACCTTGTGCCTCAGCCTGTCGAAGAAATTATTGTCTCATCTCGCCTATATTTGGATGACGAGCCGGTTCGTTGAGAAATACTGACGACATGAGTTTCTCAAAAGCTCAATCAATTTCAATTAATCGGTTCACGGTTGCGCTGATGGAGCGGTCACCGGGATGGGAAACGGTGATCTCAAGCAAGCGCCGCCCTTTGGAAACATTGGCCAGGTTGATTTCGATCAATTCCTGCATGACGTTTCCGCCGACCGTGCGTGTGTAAGTCGAACTCACCGAACTTTTTCTTTTTCCGCTTCCTTCAGCAGGAACGCTGCCGGAGAATGAGCTGATCCTGTACGAAATTTCGACATCTTCCGCCATCCCGGCGTCTTTAAGATTATAAATCTCAAAATAAAAGAGCGGGGGGCGGGATTTCTTGATTTTTACCCATGGGTACGGACTCGTCGTTAAACCTTCGAATTGCGTGACGGGGAGCGCCTGTCTAAGCCTTTCATTCTTGGCTTCAAGCAGAAAACTCACATCGCTGATTTGTAAGCCCTCACCTGAAAAGTCCCGAATATCAACCATGTGCCTCGAAAACCCCAGCTTCTGGCTGACAACTTCTTCAACTTGCAAAGTCATTTCCACCGTCTGTGGCGCCGCAAGCAATGCAAGCGATCCTGCGGCGCTCTCCAAATTCGCACGCTTTGCTTGTTGGCGTTCGAGTAGAAAAGCCGTTTCGTTTTTGATGATCGATTGGAAATTTGCGTCTCGCAGCATACCGCTAAATTTGAGATCAAGTGCGTCGCCGACCTTGTTTTTGCCCTTCTTCAGCAAATTCTTTTTAAGCTTGCTTAACAATGTAATGTCGATGCGCGTTTTGCCGTTCGGCCCGCGAAACTGAGAAACGCGATGGTCAAATTCTATTTTGCTTTCGCCTTGTACGGGATCGTGCGCCGCCGACGGTGCACGTTTCTTGATCATGTCGACGGTCATGTCGAGCTCCATCGCCCGTCTATGCAACACGGATTGCGGAACGGCAACTTCTTCCGCGTTTGTCAACAAATACATTTGGGGATTTGAAGATCCCGCCGCTTGAATCAATGTAGTCTCGAGCAGGTCAATTTTTCCGCGGTAGAAATTGATGATCGGCGAGATGCCCGTGCGACGCTTGATCATGTCAGCCCACAGCCAATATTGCCAGTTAGGTTCGCGACGCATGCCCTGCACAACCGCTTGATTGTTCCGAAAGCCCGATTCGATCATGTCAACAAGCCCGCTCACTTCGCGAAAAACGTTGCCTTCCCGCACAAAATGAACGATCAGGTTGTCAGCAACGTTTTCGTACGACCAGGTTTCGTTCGGCGCCAGCGAATAGGTCACGTTTTGCGTTTGAAACCATTTTTGAATATTGGGTTTGTTGAAAAAATTCGCCGATACATGGCCGCCCGGATCTTCGAATCGCCTCCTCGGCTTGCCGTACTTGATGTAATACCTGCCGCGAGCATCAACAAATGGAGAGCGCGGCGCGGGAAAGTTTGTTTTAGCGTGTTCAACCCTTCGATTGAACTCTAAAATCCAGTCGTTTTCCGGAAAAAGCGGGTTGGGGTTGGCGGCGTTCCAATATGCTTCAATGTAGACCTTACGATCTTCAAGCGAGCTATAACTAGCGTAGGCTTTTTTCTGTTTTTTTGAAAGAATGAGAAGAAAGTAAGTCTCGAAGTTCTTACGAAATTCGGCTTCATCGGCTTTGGTCAATGCTTGCAAGTATTGCGCTTCAGTTTGGAGAGAGTCGTTTAGCAATGACGCAAACGCAGGGGCGGCGTGCAGCGTAAAGCCAAGTACAAGGAATGTTGCGACTGAACTTTTCAATTGATTGACACATTGCCCGCAAAAACTTTTTTTCTCGTCGCTGAATTGAGAATCTTCCATGACAAATCTCCTTTAGGAGCCGGGTATTTCTAAAATAGCCAGGTCATCGCTTTTTTCGTTAGAAATAAAGATGCGCTTGCCGTCCGGATGCGCCCGCATAACAATTGGCTGCTCCCCAACCTCGACAACTTCGATGACCCGGCGCAGTGCAATATCGATGATTGAAACAGTATTTCCCCCGGCATTATTCACCAGTCCGTAGCGATTATTTTTTGAAACAAGCACGGAAAAAGGACGCGGTCCAATACGCTCTGAGACCTTCGCAACAACTTCCAATGATTTTGTGTCGATAAACATCACTTCGTCGGTTCCGCCGCACGCCGCGAGGTAAAATGCGTCGTCCTGCGTCAGAGCGCCGCCCTCAGGATCAGCGCCTATTTTGACGGTTTTTACTGTATTCCCGGATTCGAGATCAATGACGGAAACGGTTGCGTCTGTTCTGTTCGGCACGAACGCTGTCTTCCCGTCCCTTGTCACATCGGCAGGGTAGGGACGTTGGCCGGTTGCATACCGTGCAACAATTTCATTCGATTTTGTATCAAAGCCGATCAGCGTGTCGGCGAATTCGCAAGTCACCCAACCGACGCCGTCGACGATGCGCGGATCGAACAATGATGCGCCTCGCCCGGCGCGCTTAAAGGTCTCCGCTTCTTGCAGCAAAATCAGACTGTCTCTTTGAAATTGTGTGACCAGCCAATCCTGGTTTTCGTTTAGCCAAACCAAATCGAGCGGCGTCACGCCGGCAGGATGTTTTTTAATGATCTGCATTATTTCAAGGTCAATTTCGGCGACCTGACCGTCCCCGGACAAACAAACAAAAGCTCGTTCTCCGGTCTCACTGAAGCGAATTCCGTGCGGCGCGCGCCCGAGGGCGAGCCGATGGGTCACTTGAAAGCCGCTCTCGATTGTGACATGATCCTGATTTCCACAACCTGAGAAAAAAGCCAATAATAAGACGACGCCGAAACGTTTGATTATCATAGAACTGATTGCTTACAAAGATTTACCTAACTGATGTTACGCGCCAGCTATGAAGCCCAAAAAACTCCTGTCAAAGTCATTCCCGCGCAGGCGGGAATCCAGGGGCTGTGCGCGATTGACTGGATTCCCGCCTGCGCGGGAATGACGTAAAAGCGACGTTTCTCTGGTGCTGTTTGAGAAATTTCCAAAAGTGCGTAACATCAGTTACCTAACGATTTATGTGAAAAAGGCTATCTCGAGATTGCTTAAGACGCAATCAAAATCGAGCGGGGGCAGTAAATAAGGCGATGAAAATCATCAAGAATGTTGAATTTGAAATTATTCTCAAATAAACGATATCCTGGACTCCGTCACAATTGAGTTGAAAGGTTCGCGTGTGGTTGATATCTATTCTTTGTAACAATTATGTGACTTTTAAAAACTTTGACGGAGGTGTTGGATGGTTTTCTTACGAGAATGCTCAGACCACTTCTCTTAGCAACGGCGCATCGGAGCTGGGTAAAGCGTTTTAAAATTTGACAATGAACTACGCAGAGAGGTATGAGAATGAAACGAAAATGGTTTACGATACTCATTGTTTTATTGTGCGCACCGTTGGCTGCTTTTTCACAAAGCGGCACAATCAGTGGAAAAGTAACGGACGTTAACGGCAACGCTCTTCCAGGGGCGAACGTTAAGATTGAAGGCATGTCAAGAGGGGCCGCCACCGACCAGAACGGCGAATTTACGATTCGCAACGTTCCCGCCGGAGCCTACAAAGTAGAAGCTGGTTTTATCGGATACACAACCATGACGCAAGACGTTCAAGTCACCGCAGGGCAGACGGCGACGTTGAACTTTTCTTTGGAAGAAGATACAATTTTGTTGGGCGAGATTGTCGTCACGGGAACGCGCGGCAGTGCGCGCACTGTGCTTGAATCTCCTGTTCCAATCGATGCATTCAGCGCGAGAGAGATTGAACGTCAGGGTAACGGCGACCTGACTGAGAATTTGAAAAATATCGTCCCGTCTTTTACCGCAACGCCGCTGACCGGCGACGGGGCCGCGTTTATTCGCCCGACGTCATTGCGCGGACTGCCGCCGGATGATATTCTGGTGCTCGTTAACTCCAAACGCCGCCATCGTTCTGCACTGATCTCGCATTTCGGCGCTGCGATGAACGTCGGCGCACACGCTGTGGATGTCGGCATGATTCCAAGCATTGCTTTGAAGCGATTTGAAGTTTTGCGTGACGGCGCTTCCGCCCAGTATGGCTCCGACGCCATCGCGGGCGTGATGAATTTTATTTTGAAAGACAACTCTGAAGGCATTGAAGTTCAGACAACGACAAGCCGCTGGTACACGGCGCCCAACGGCAGAGGCGGAGAAACCGATGCGAAGATCGGTCTCAATATCGGCCTGCCTCTTACGAGTAAGGGCTTCCTGAACTTGAGCGGTGAATATAACAGCAATCCTGAGCTTTCTCGGGGCGAACAACACGCCTCGGCAGCGGAAGGCTACAAGGGCTGGACTTCGGGCGCTCCGGTCGATGATTGGGACACGGCGATGAATTGGGGCCGTCCGAGAAGCAACGGTTTTCGATCAGTCTGGAACGCCGGGCTGCAAGTGAGCGATGTTGTTGAAGCTTATTCATTTGGTAATTATGCGGATACTTACGGCAACTACAGCTTCTTTTATCGCGCGCCGGGAAGAACCGGAGCTTTGACGCCAATTCCTTTGGATCCCAACGATCCTTCGAAAGGCAATTTTTCCTGGGGCGATACTTTCCCGCTGGGATTTACGCCGCGCCTTGAAGGAGACAGCAAAGATTTTAGCGGCGTCGTTGGCGTGAAGGGTAATTTTGACAACGGTTTGAATTTTGACGTTAGCGCAAGTCACGGGCGACACCGACTCTCCTACACGCTTCTTGGTTCGCTGAACCTGTCTTGGGGGCCTGACTCGCCGTTCAATTTTGACATTGGCGATTTGCAGCAGACCGAGACAAATTACAACGCGGATTTTTCATATCCAGTCTCTGACGCATTTAGCGTGGCCTTCGGCGTTGAATGGCGCGAAGAAGTCTACACCATGTTTGAAGGTCAAAAAGAGTCATGGGCGGCCGGCCCTTGGGCCAGAGTCCACCTCTTAATTGACCCTGAAACCGGGGAGAATTACACTGCAACCGGTTTGGCCGCCAACGGCATGCGCGGCACCAGTCGCGATGAAGCCGGCGTTTTCGAGCGTCAAAACACGGCGGTTTACCTGGACGCCGAATGGGACGTCAGCGAGCAACTCTTGATTCAAGCTGCTGGCCGCTTCGAAGATTTCTCTGATTTTGGCACGACCACTAACGGTAAGCTTGCCGCCCGCTTCAGTCCGGTCAACAAGTTCGCACTTCGCGGGGCGGTTTCTACAGGATTCCGTGCGCCAACGCCGGGACAGTCGAACGTGACGACGATTGTGACTTCCTTTGACGGCGTGACTGGTCAGCAAGTGCAGGAAGGTACGGTTCGTCCGGACGATCCGCTGGCAGTCGCTTTTGGCGGCGCGGCGCTGGAACCGGAAGACGCCGTGAACTTCAGCGTTGGTTTTACGACCAGTCCTTCAAACAACCTGAACCTGACGGTTGACGCTTACCGGATCAACGTGGATCAGCGCATTATTAAATCCAGATCGCTTCCCGTCGATCCTGTCACCTACCCGAATATATTCCGAGAGTTTGCAGAGCTGGCGTTCTACACCAACGCGCTTGATACGCGAACCCAAGGCGTGGACGTGGTCGCGGTTTTTAACAAGTTCCATGCAAACGGAACCAGGAGCAATTTCAGCGTAGCTTACAACTACAACAAAACGGAAGTGCTCCGGCAACGCGAAGTTGGCGGACAACTGCCAGTCTCCGCTGGCACGATCACGAACATCGAAGAGAATTTGCCGAAGCATCGCGCCACCGCGACGTTTGTTCAAGGGATAACCAGCAAGTTGTCTGGTATGCTGCGAGGTAATTACTATGGCGGCACCGTGGACGAACGCGGCGACAAAGAAGAGATCGGCAAAGAAATTCTCCTTGACCTTGAGTTCAACTACGGCGTCAGTGAGAATCTAAACCTGATCCTTGGCGCTAACAATATTCTCGACAATTACCCCGACAGAATTGAGACTCGCTTGTCGCAAGGGATGCCGTATCCGCGTCGTACGCCAATCGGCTACAACGGAGGCATGGCTTATCTGCGTGCGGTATATCGCTTCTAAGATGCCTGCAATATTGGAGTCAGTATGACTGATGAAGCCCCTGCTCGAATCTTTGTGCAGGGGCTTTCTATTTTTATTTCAAATTGAAAGAAAGATAAGTTGAGGCTAATCCATGAGCACCACTTCGAAAAAGCCTTCCGTCTTCATTGCCGGCGTCGGGGAAGTCGGGCGATACCTTCTCGAATTTCTTGTTCGTGACGAACTGGAAATTGATATTATTGCCGCAGACGTCGATCTAAAAAGCCTGGAAGCCAAGGTCAACAACGCCGTGATTGGCGCAGCGCTTCACAATAAACATCCCAGCGTCACGGCTTTGGAATTGGATTTGTTTGACGTTGCTCGAACCGCCGAAATACTTCAAAAACGCCGCCCAGACGTTGTCATCAACTGCGCGGTGCTGCAAACCTGGCATGTGATCAGGCGCTTGCCGGAGGAGGTGTACACGCGGCTGAGTTCGGCTGGGCTTGGCGCTTGGCTGCCCGTTCAATTGCCGCTGGCGATGAAGCTCGCACAGGCGATTCAAGCCGCTGAGATTCAGCCGCACTTCATTAACACGTCGCTTTCAGATTTAACCAATCCAACGCTCAAAGGCGGCGGGTTGTCGCCGACGATAGGGATTGGCAATGTCGCACTCATCGAGCCTGCGGTTCGCACATTGGTCTCGCGCAAACTGAATCTTCCGAGGTCGGAAGTCAGCTTGAAAATGGTTGCGCACCACGTTCACTGGGTGCTCTGGCGCGAAGCCGGGTATCGTGAAGGCGCTCCGTACTTTATGAAAATTACGGCAAACGGGGAAAACGTCACGGGGCAATTTGATACGCTCAAATTGATGAAGGAAGCCATCTTGCTCTATTCATCGGGCACTTCTTTTTCTGCGGTCAGCGCTTCTTCAACGCTTCAGAATTTGAAGGCGCTGCTTTCAAAAGAAGTCGTGAATTTGCATTCACCCGGGCCGAATGGTCTGCCCGGCGGTTATCCAATCGCAATGAACGCAAAAGGCGTTGAAGTCGATCTGCCTGAAGAAATCAGCCTGGATGAAGCGATTCGGCTCAACAAGGAAGCCCACACTTATGACGGCGTCCAGGAAATTGAAGAAAACGGTCGCGTACACTTTACGTCCTACACCATCGAGGTGATGAAAGAGATGCTGGGATTTGATTGTGAATCGTTTACTCTTGAAGAATGCGAGAATCTTGGCAAGGAACAAATACGGCGCTTTAAAGAATTGGAGCAAAGGTACAGATCGTGATGACCGCGGCGCTTCGCCGGATATATTTTAATGTGCTCGCCGTGTGCGGGGCGACATTATTCAATTCGGGTTTTTCCCACGCTCAAACAACGCCCGGGTTGGGACGCTATGAACGATTGCCCGGAGAATACGTTGTACTAAAAGCCGCCACACCACTTGATTCGCCGGTTTTGCTAACCGAATCTTTTTCTTTCGAGTTGCCTGATTTTAAAATCACCCTCGAAAAAGGAGAAATTCAAAAAATCGCCGGTCTGGACAGCGCCGGATCGGGATTCGTGTTTCAGGGGCGAGGAAGAGTTAAGTTTGCGCCGAGACACAAAGTCGAGCGCGAACAATTGAAGCGATTCACGCGCCAGGACACGCTTGAAATGACCTTCGAATCTTGCGTCTTTCGCTCTCTCTCGGATTCGCTCTGGCGGAAATTGATTTTCGAAAAAAAGAATACAAAGACTGAGCGGCTCAATCGCGTTTTGGATTTTGCCCAGGAAGCGCAAAAAGCATTGCTGGACAAGGCGGGCTACAACCTTCCGGCAAGATTGCTTTCAGAAAACTACTTGGGGTTGGAAGAATTCACCGCCTTCTATTTTCGCAAGGCGTCCGAACTTGGGGGCTCTTCGCCGTGGTATTATTATTTTTTTGATCCAGCGGGGAGTGAAAGCGTGCAGTTCTATCAATTTGCCAAAAGACAGATCGGCTCACCCTTTTATACGCTCTGCCGCTACCCCCTCGGCGATTATTCTGCACCGAATCCTGAGAGTGATTTTCGCATCACACGGTACAACGGTTGGATGACGATCCGCAAAAACGGACGTGTTGAAGCTGACCTGGGCGTGGATATCTACAGCGGATTTCGTGAAATCAAGGCCGTCTATTTCCAGCTTTCCCCGCACGCCACAGTAGAACGCGTCACCACGATTTATGGCGATTCGCTCTTTTATATTCAGGAAAAAAATCAGCAGGGCTTGGTCGTCTTTTCCCCGGATTCGACTGCACAAGTGGATACGCTCAGGCTCAATTTCCACTACGCCGGAGATCTGATGGAGCCGTCACGCGCCGGTAATCTCTACCTGAAAGAGACGACGCACTGGCATCCGCGGCTGGGTAATCTTCGTCGCGCCCGCTACAAAATCGTTTACAAATACCCCCAAAATCGACGCTTGGTGACGCAGGGCGAGCTGCTCCGCGAATGGACGGAGCATAATGAAAAGTTGTCCTACTATATCCAGAGAACGCCGGTCAAAGCCGTCATCTTTTCACTTGGGCGTTTTAAAAGTTCGACCAACTATGGACTCGATTCGCTGCAAATCGAAGTTTTCGGCGAACGATCAAGCTCGGGAAGTGCGTTTGAGCGCATTGCGAGCAACATGGCGCAAAGCGCGACTTTTCTTTCAAAGAAAATTCATCCCTATTTTCGCGACTACTTGCGCGTCGTGGAAACGCCGGGAACCGAAAGCCAGTCCTTTCCCGGTTATATCAAACTTTCACAACTTGGATTTCAGCAGGCGCGCGCCGGGGTTCTGGAAGAATTGCGAAATCACGAGATGGCGCACCAATGGTGGGGAAACGACGTTGGTTGGCGAGGGTATCGCGATCAATGGCTCAGTGAAGCGTTCGCGGAATACATGGCCGCGTTGATCATCAAGGACGCGATGAAACGACCGGATATCTTCAAGAAAATCGTCAAGTCCTGGCGGGACGATCTTTTGCGCGGCGGCAATGTTGGCGTGAGCTTGGGGATGCAAAGGTTTGGCTTTTCAAAAGCAGCCTTAACGAATAGCGAAAGAATGAAGGCCGGGCCTATTGCGCTGGGTTATCGCTTGGGGCAAAAAGCGCCGATTGACTATTATTTAAACGTTTATGAAAAAGGCGCTTACGTTTTGCACATGCTCCGTTTCATTTTCTCTAACGACAGCTCAGGAAGTGACGAAAAATTTTGGCAAGTGTTGCGGGCGTACCGCGAAAAATACCACGATAAAAATCCTGCGACGCGTGATTTTGTCGAAATAGCCAATCAATTCGCGGACGAAGACTTAACGCCGTTTTTTGAATTTTGGCTGCTGAATAATCAAATCCCGGCTTATGTTTATCATTGGCAAATTGAGCGGAAGCAAGACGGATTTTGGATTGTTGGCGAAATAAGACAAACCAACACTTCGGCTCAATTGGCTATGCCTGTTCCGCTCAAAGTTCGTTTCAAAAACAAGGTCGATCTGAGCGGCAGGATTTGGGTTTCAGATTCCCCTGAGCAGCTTAAGCTTGGGCCTTTCGAGCAAAGGCCAAGGAGCGTCGTTGTCAATCCCGATCACACGATTTTAGGCCGTTTTCGACGCGAGTGATATTTCAAAGTAAAAGCATCGACAGCGCTTGGTTGAGCAAACGAAATTTTCCTCATCCGCTCCAAGCAACCGCTTTTTGCGCAGCGTTCCCCAAGCCGTCAATCTCAAGTTCGATGACGTCGCCCGGCTGAATGTACTGCGGTGGCCTGAAGCCGTGGCCAACGCCCGCGGGCGTTCCTGTGGAAATGACGTCGCCGGGAAGCAGCGTCATATATCGGCTAACACTGCTAATAATTTCCGCGACGCCAAAAATCATGTTTGAGGTATTGCCACGCTGTTTGAATTCTCCGTTCACACGAAGCGACATCGAAAGGTTTTGCACATCACCGATTTCATCCGGCGTGACAAGGTATGGCCCTAAAGGCGCAAAGCTGTCGCAGCTTTTACCTTTGGCCCATTGTCCCGTGCTTTCTAATTGAAACGCACGTTCACTGTAATCATTGTGCAAAGCATATCCCGCGACGTAATCGAGCGCTTTGTCCGTGCTAACGTAAGAAGCGCGCTTGCCAATAATCACCGCCAGTTCGACCTCCCAATCCGTCTTCTCTCCGCCCTTGGGAATAATGACCGGATCATTTGGTCCGCACAACGCGGTCGTTGATTTAAAAAAGATCACCGGCTCATCAGGAATCGGCATGTTCGATTCTTTTGCGTGGTCAGTAAAATTCAAGCCGATGCAGACGATTTTGCTCGGTCGGCAAATCGGCGCTCCGAATCGCGAATTGTCGGGAATTTCATTTGCCGCACCTGCATTCTCGTCTGTCCAGGCTTTGAGCTTTGCCAGGCCGTTATTTGCAAAAAATGCTTCATCGTAATCCTGGCCAATGCTTGAAGCGTCGATGTGTCTGCCGCTATTCAGCAGCACGCCCGGTTTTTCGCGGCCGGGTTCGCCGAAACGAAAAAGTCTCATGATTGAAATCTTTAGGTTTGATAAAATTAGGCAGGAAAGCCGCGTTGTTTTGCTGCTTCAAGAATCTCTCTTGTTGCAGTGGCGCCGATGCGTGTTACGCCTAACTCGCGAACTCTTAGTAGATCATCCAAAGTACGAACGCCGCCTGCGGCCTTGATCTGGATTGTAGGGTCGACGTGTTCGCGCATCAGTTTTAAATGATGGTCGGTTGCGCCTTGATATGCGTAGGAGCCGTTTTCTTGTTTTACGAATCCGTAGCCCGTCGAAGTCTTGACAAAAGCAACCTGGTGCTCGGAACAAATTTTACAGAGTTTGATGATCTGATTGTCATTCAAGAAATCGTTCTCAAAAATCACCTTCGATATTGCTCCCATCCGCTTGACGGAATCGTTGATGGTTTTAATCTCGCGTGAAACGTAAGCCCAATCGCCGCCGACCACTTTGCCCAAATTGACGACGAAATCGATCTCCGCGGCGCCGGCGTCAATCGCGTTTTCCGCTTCGATCATTTTCATGCCGACGGAGCTGCAACCATGCGGGAAACCGGCAACGGAACAGATTTGCACGTCCGTGCCGTCCACCAAATCTTCCGTAAGTGGAATGGTGTAAGGCTTGACGCAGACCGTCGCAACGTCAAATTCTCTGGCTAAAAGACAGCCCTGAATCACGTCGTCGTCGGTTATTGTCGGACCGACCAGCGAGTGATCGATCATTTTGGCGAGAGATTTCAGCGTAATTTTCTGATTCATTCAGAACTCCGAATTCCTTTTCTTTTAATGTCGTTTTGGTAGCGCTAACGTTTGAGCAATCTAATATTGACGGCTCTGTCGCCTTTCATGTCGCTCTTAATATCGAACGCCACGCGCTGTCCAGGTTGTAATTTTTTACCGCCGACAGAGGGGTGAAGGTCGCCGGGGTGGAAAAATAATTCTTCGTCATCATCGGATGTGATAAAGCCGAACCTTTTTGCCGGTTCCCATACTCGAACAGTCCCGTATTCCATTTTGTCCTCCTGAGAATTGTTGTTATGTGATCGTCCTGTTTTTGGTAAGAATCCTAAAATTCGAGAGCGTCGTCTTCAATCTCGTCGCGGATGACGATGAGGATTGCAGACTGCGGTACGATGAGATATTTCTTGTCGTCCCACTTGATTTCAATCGCCGCTTTTTTGAGAAATAATGCAAAATCGCCTTCTTCAACCTGCATCGGCAGAAAGCGCGGTTCTTCAGATCTTGGGTTCCAGGGTTCGTCATTCCCAACGTCCGGGTCAGGCAACGGAATGCCCGGGCCCATGGAAACGACCCAGCCGCTTTGCACTTGCTCTTTTTCCAAAACCGTCTGCGGCAAATAGAGCCCGACTTCTGTGCGTTCCGTCGCATTTTCAGGCTTGATCAAAACGCGGTCGCCCAAGACCAGCAATTGCTGACCTTCTTTTGCAATTTTCATAAACGCTCCAGTAGAAAATTTGATTTTGCGGACGGAAACTAACGAGAAAATTGCCCGATTGCAATGCAAACCGACTATAAAACCAGAGACGTTTTTAATCAACGATGTCTTTGCAGCGCTTGCAAAAAGTCCGGGTTTATTGGGTAACCAAGCCTGCGTGCGTTGTCGCAGAATTTAATTGATTTCTCGAATGCTTGCTGGTTGTAGTAAACGATGGCGAGATTGTAATGCGCCGTCCCGTTTTTCGGGTTCAGGGTGACGGCTTTGTGGTAGGCGGCGAGCTGGCGTTTTGTATCGCCTATTTCACCATAAATAAGAGCGAGATTGAAATGCGCTTCTTCCGATTTTGGGTTGATTTTTAGGGCTTTCTCCAAAGACGCTTTTGCCTGTCTCACCTTGCCGATAGTAAAGTAGACGATGCCAAGATTGAGATGCGCTTCAAAAACGTCGGGCTTTAGGCGCAAGGTAAGTTTGTAATGATCCGCGGCGCGCGTCAAATCGTTTTTTTTCAAGTGGTACAAAACCCCGAGATTATGATGCGCTTCCGCCAAATCCGGCTGGAAAGAGAGAGCGCTTTTGTAAGCGGCAATCGCGTCGTCCTGGCGATCAAGATGCTTTGAATACAACATACCGAGATTGAAATGCGCTGATGAAAGGTCGGGTTTCAGAGCCGCCGCCTTTTCCAGGGCGCCAACCGCTTCTTTGATTCGGCCGTATTGCCGCAGCAGCGTTCCATAATTAACCAACGCTTCCGGAATATCGGGATCAAGCGAAAGCGCTTTTTCGTAGGCGCGCAGGGCGTCAGCGTTTTTGTTGAGATCAATGTACAGGTAGGCCAAATTTAGCCAGACGTCTAAATCTTCCGGGGCGAGGGCGATTGCTTTTTGAAATTGCTCCAATGCGCGCTGCGCTTCGCCGAGTTCCCGATAATTATTTCCCGCTAAAATGTACGCCGGCGTGAGCTTTGAATCGAGCGAGACGACCTTTCTCAGCGTCTCAAGCGAATTATTGAAATGCTGCTGTTCAAAGTAAACTTTTGCCAGCGCGAGATGAACGGTGGCACGCTTGGGATCGAGGCTCAAAGCTCGGCGTATAGCGAGACGCGCTTCCAGGAAATTCCCGTTGGCGATTTGGGCATTGGCCAAATTCACCTGCGCTTCCACCAGGTTCGGTGATAATTCGACCGCACGGACTTGCCGCTGCAGCGCTTGCTCTTTTTGTCCGGTTTTAAGATAAACGCTTCCCAAATTCGTGAGCGCTTCGGGATAGTCCGGGTTTAATTTCAGCGCGGTTTCGAAAATCTGAATCGCTTGGATGGGGCGGTTATTTCTGTTATAAATATTGCCCAAATTGTTGAGAAAAACGCCGGCGGTTCGCTTCAGACCAACGTTTTTTAAATAAAAATCATGCGGCAGCGACAAGTTGTATTTTTCGGCGTAAAAATCATCGGTAAGCTTGGCGCCGCCATTGGTCGCCTCAATGTTAATCTGCTTTGCGCCGTCATCATAGCGGATAAAAAAATGCCCCGGAGCCGGGACGCCGTAAAAAGGCAAATCGAGCCGTTGCGCAATGCAAAGGTATGGAATGGACAGCGATAGACAATAGCCCTTCTTGCGGTCGAGCACGGCGGGGAGAAAAAGATTGTCCGGGTTGACGCCGTTTGTATCCGCCGCGTCGGCTGAGAAGGCCAGCTTTTCGAAGAAGTATTTGTTGAGCGCCAGAACTCGTTTTTCCGGATCATCGATTCCGGCGAGCTCTTCGGCGGCCTCGCGAGCAAATCGGTCTAGCTCGTCGGCGTAACGCTGAAGATTGAACTCCTGATTGAAAATTTCTCGTTTGGCTTCGACGGAAAGGAGAAGAATTGCTCGAGAGAGATCAAAACTTTTTTGATCGCTTGAAAGAATGTAAGACAAAGCATTTTCCAAGGATGTTTGAGACGAGCTTTGTCGAGCGGGCAGGAGGGAGGCGCCAAAGAGAAGACATGCGAAAATCAGCAGAAAATGAGGCTTGATGACAGAGCGGTGTTTCATATTCCGATGATGGTCTCACAGCGTTACGATTGAAAATATTGATCGCAAATGTATAAAACCGCATCATCATCATCAAGTCAAAGAAAAATTCGTGAAGAATAATTAATTTCACGGCGCTCAATACGCCGAACCTTGCCGTTTCAAAAATGACTGCGATTTGGCCGTTTTTAGCGAATAATCTTTTCTATTGCCGTGTTGTGAATCTTGTGATTTTAGAATGACCTGTATGGAGATGAGCATGCAAAAACTAAAAAAAGCTGTTGTCCTGGGATTACTTTTTGTCACTTCGAGCGCCTTTGCGCAAGAGACTGAAAATCCGATGAAAGATTTCCGGCAAATTGTACCTCGAGGCCGAATCGCCGCGATTCATGAGCCAGTGTACGTGCCTGCCGCTGACGCAAAAATCAGCAAAAACAGTTGGGTGTTGGGAGTCGTGATTAACGGGCAGGCAAGAGCGTACAGTCTGAATCTATTGAACGCCCATGAAGTGGTTAATGATCGCATTGGAGAAGTGTCATTCGCGGCAGTTTGGTGACCGCTGGCAAATGCCGCCGTAGTTTACGGCAGAGAATACAACGGCAAAGAATTTCACTTTGAGCCTTCGGGCGGACTCATCAACGCTTCGCTTGTGATGCAGGACGTTGAGACCGACAGCTATTGGTCATTGATGAAAAGCGCCGCTATTGCAGGAAGCGAACTAGGGACAAAAATGCAGGAACTGCCTTACGGCAAAAAAATGCGCTGGCGAGACTGGATTGCGCAACATCCCGAAACCCTCGTGCTCTCCGTTGACGGGCGTGAAGACGGACGCGACGGGTACAAAGGTTATTTCCTTTCACCGGAAGGGTACCGCGGACTTTTTGCCAACGATAAGCGCATGCGCACTAAGGAACCTGTTTTTGCCTTCCATTACAAAGGGCGCGCATACGCAATAGCACAGAAAAAACTGAAAAATGGAGCGATGTTTGATGTTGGCGAGGCGAGTCTTTTTCTGTATCGCGCGCCAAAATCAAAAATGTTTGAATCGACTGTCGCGTTTATTGCAGAAAACGACGAATTTGTGCGGCGGGACGGAAAATGGCGCACGGCGTCCGGCCTTGTTTTCAATCCGGAATCAAAAACATTTGAAAAAAATGATAAATCCGAGTTGCGCGTGTTTACCGGCTTCGACACATTTTGGTATAACTGGAGCTTGAACAACCCTCAAACCGAAGTTTTGAAATAAATGCGCCGCACGGATTTACACAATCGAGTCAAATCTTCGTCTTCTAACGCCTAATGAAGTGCGCAATAACATGCTTTGCAGCTATTAAAAGTTAATCTGGCGACCAAACCATAAACAGAACATTTCTAAAAAAATCGGACTGATTCGCCGCATGAAGAGTACGGACGTCTCATCCGATTATATTTTGTCTATTTTCAGGGACGATCCTGCTTTCAAACGATCAATGGACTGATCAGCTTTTGTGAAAGCGAAGTGCTTTTCGAACGGGCTCCCGGCGAAGAATTCGTCGATTTGGTGCGCCCAATTTAAGCCGCTTGCGCTTTTTGTTCTCTTTCCGACGCTCACAACCGCCATGGCTGTGTTGGAATGAGATGTAAACGCTTTCGAGTTGAACAGACAACGGCACGTTAACTACACCGAGGATCGCATGAAAGACCGTTTTGCATCGAGTAAATTGCTCGCCTTTGCCCTCATTTTGATTCCTGCCGCTTTACCCTCTACAATTTTCGCGAACTCACTTCCCATCGCGCCCAACGTGCAAATAACATCGCCGCAGAACGGCGCCACCGTTTTGGGACAATCGTTATTGGTTGAAGGAACCGTTGATGATGCGACCGTGGATTCGATTGACGTCAACGAAGTGCGCGTGCCGGTTCAAAACGGCGCGTTTCAAGCAACGATTTCGTTGATTGAAGGCGAAAACACAATTTCAGCAACCGCGCAAAACGGTCTCGGAGAATCCGGTTCAGCAAATATCACGGTCATCGGAAACGCTTCGGAAACCGTGCAGTGGCGGCCTGTCGAATTCAATTTTGTGGATGAAGGAAACTACAGCAATCCATGGCTGGACGCCAGTGTCACCGGCGTTTTTACCGGACCGTCCGGCGAAAATTACGAAGTTCCCGGCTACTGGGACGGCGGCGACAATTGGAAGCTGCGTTTTACGCCAACGGCCCCCGGTTTATGGACGTTCAACATTTCCGGCAGCGACAACGGTCTCTCCGCTTTCGGTGAATTCACTGCGGAACCCTCTGTTGCGGAGCACGGATTCATTCGCGTTGGCGCAGCGAATCCATATATTCTCGAGCATGACGACGGCACGCCGTTTTTTTGGATGGCGACGACAAACTACGGCATTATGGACGTCGAGCAATCTGATTATGAAGCGGCAATTTCGGCACATAAGTCGCAGAATTTCAACAACATGCGCATCGAAGTGGAATGGGAATTCAATGAGAATATTCCCTACGAAGGCACGAGCACGGCGCCGGATCGCGACCGCATCAATCCGGCCTATTTTGCCAAGCTCGATTCAATCTTCGAATTCGGTTTAGCGCAAGGCATGACGTTTGAGCTGATCCTTTTCAATTATTACGACGCAGCGGGCCTTTTCCACGTTCCGCCGATGACGGACGAGCAGCAAGAAAACTTCCTGCGTTATCTCGTCGCGCGCTATACGGCCTACCCAAATCTGGCCTTGTGGACAATCGCCAATGAATACGAAACATACCCGGACGGAAAATACCTGGTTCAGGGTACGGACGTTGACTGGTCGAAGGCGCGCGCGACGTTTATTCGCAGCATCGATCCTTACCGCCACCTCATAGGCACGCATCCGTTCGCCGGTTACAGCTTGGAAGGCCAGCCGATTGTTCCGGGCGGCACGGCGGGCGATCTTTACGGCGATTACCCCGACATCGACGTACTCATCCAGCAGCATTACGGTGCGAATTCCGGCCCCGATTTTCTGCCGCGCTTCGGCGACGCAGCCGGTCTGGAAGAAGGCGTGGCATATGATCGCATTCATAACAAGCCGGTCTTGAACCTGGAATACGGCTACGCGCATTTCGACGGCAGAAACAACAATCCGCCAAACAATCAGCAATTTGACGCCGATTACTTGCGGCGCGGTGCGTGGCGGCTGGTGGTTTCAGGCGCGTTTCTCGCGACCGGTTTCGACGGCACGAGCATGATCAAATCGGCGGAAGTTGAGGTGAACAGCAGCGAAACCGAGACCAGCCAGTACAGTTTTTTGTATGAATTTTTTACCCAGCGGGTCAATTGGCCAAATCTTGCGCCGGACAACAGTTTTATCGTTTCCGGCGACGCTTTGGGCTCCGCTTCTCCAGCCGACGAGCAGTTTGTCGTTTATTTGCCGAACGGCGGCGGCGTTGAATTGTTGATCGACGGCGGCCCCGGCGAGCTTCTGCCGCGCTGGATCAATCCGGCGACTTTTGAAGAGTATGCTGAAGAGAAAATTACTTATGGCCAACCGCGCACATTTAACTCACCGCTCGGCGAAGGCCCGGACATGGCGCTTTTGCTCTCGACCGAGGGTTTGAACGACGCGACCCCGCCCTTCGTTTTTGGCGTTCAGGAAGACATTGTTTCCCAGCGCACCGCCACGATCACTTGGAGCACGGATGAAGCGGCGACCTCGCAAATCGAATGGGGCGCGGATGAAACTTACGGCAATTTTTCTGACTTGGACACGGAATTACGAACGGCGCACACGCACCAGATTACTGGATTAAGCCCGCAATCGACTTATCACTATCGCGTGGTTTCGCGCGACGCAAACGGCAATGAATCGAAGGGTTCGAATCGCAGTTTTACCACGCTGCCGCCTGACATGACCGCACCGATTATCTCCGGCGTTTCGGTAAATTCCATCGCTTCCACCACCGCAATCATTGTCTGGAACACTGATGAACCTTCTGATTCGCAAATTGAGTACGGTCTCGACGCAAATTACGGTAATTCAACCGTGCTCGACACGAATCCGGTGCTGGCGCACAGCCAGACGCTCACGAGCCTGCTTCCGGCGACGCTTTACCATTTTCGCGTGATTTCAAAGGATGAAGACGGCAATCAAAGCCAGAGCGAAGATTTCACGTTTACGACGCTCGAATCGCCCCATTACACCCAGCGCGTCAATGTCGGCGCGGGTTCGTTTGCCGGCGGGGACGGACGGATCTGGGACGCCGATAAATCGTATTTTGAAGGCTCTTGGGGCTACGACGGCGGCGGCACTCAGACCGGCTCGACCAGCGACGAAATTCTGCAAACTGAGGACGACGCGCTCTATCAGAATTACCGTTTTCGCGTCAAGGATTACCGATTCACCGTCCCAGGCAGCGGCACTTATTCCGTTGAATTGCATTTTGCCGAAACGCACTACAAGGATGACGGACTTCGCGTTTTTGACGTCAGCCTGGAAGGAAGCACTGTTCTCGATGATCTCGATATTCACGCCGAGGTCGGTCACGACGCGCCTTATGTCCGCAATTTTGACGTTGAAGTGACGGACGGCGTCCTGGACGTGACTTTTCGGAATGTCATCGAGAACGCCCTGGTTTCCGCCATCGAAGTGAAATTGCGCGTGGGTGATAACAATGCGCCGACCATTTCGAATATCGTTGCTGCGCCCACATCGTCTGATCGCGCGACGATTACCTGGGATACCGATCAAAAAGCCGACTCACAAATCGAATACGGTCTTGACCAAAATTACGGCAGCACGACGGCGTTGGATAATACGCTTGTTTTCATGCACTCCCAGGAACTTGAGAATTTGCAACCGGAGACGACTTATCATTTTCGCGTGCTCTCGCGCGACGGAGCCGGGAACCTGGCCGTCAGCGGCGACATGACTTTTACGACTTTTCCGCTCGATCAGATTCCGCCGGAAATTTCGAACATTCGCCTCAACGATATTACCGAAACTTCCGTGAACGTGACTTGGGATACGGACGAGAACGCCGATTCACAAGTAGAATACGGCCTGGATTTATCATACGGGACTTTTTCTGAACTCGATCCCGCCTTGGTGCTAAACCACGATCAAACGATCACCGGGCTGGAGCCGAACACAACGTACCATTTACGCGTTTTGTCAAAAGACCTGAACGGCAATCAGTCCGTCAGCGCCGATTGCGTCTTTGCGACGCTGCCTGATCTCGTCCCACCGACCATTTCCGACGTGACCGTTACGGAAGTTTTCGAAGACAGCGTGACCATTCCCTGGACGACGGACGAATTGGCGGATTCGCAGATCGAGTACGGTTTGGACGCAAACTACGGCAATTTCACGCCAGTCGATCCGGATTTGGTGACGACGCATTTTGACGGCATTGGCGGTTTGCAGCCCTCGACGACTTATCATTTTAGAGCTGTTTCAACTGACAGATTCGGCAACCGTGCGGTGAGCGAAGATTTTACCTTCACTACCACTGATCCTGATCTTACGCCTCCGACCATTTCCGACGTGCAGACCAGCAATGTTTTCCCCGACAGCGTCACCATTGTTTGGAATACTGATGAAGCGGCGGACACGTACGTCGAATTTGGCTTGGATGCGAATTACGGCTCGGTGGTCGGAAAAGACGAGTCAGTGAACCAGCATGAGCAAGGACTTGGCGGCTTGCTGCCCGAGACCACTTACCATTTCCGCGTTCTTTCAACCGACTTGCGAGGAAATCAAGCAGCCAGCGACGATTTTACTTTTACCACCAGGCCGGAAGATCAGACGCCGCCCGCGTTCAGCAATGTCACCGCAAAAAACATCGCCATGAACAGCGCGACGATTTCCTGGAACACGGACGAACCCGGCGATTCACAGGTTGAGTACGGTCTCGATACAAATTACGGCAGTTTCACGACCCTCGATCCGGCGCTCACGCTTGCGCACAACCAGGAATTGACCGGCTTGCAGGAAAATACGATTTATCATTATCGCGTGTGGTCGACGGACGAATTGGGCAATCGCGGGCCGAGCGAAGATTTTGTTTTTCGGACGGCTGCGGTTGGCGGGCCGTCCTACTTGCAGCGCGTCAATGTCGGCGGCGGCGACTATACCGCGCCGGACGGGACGGTTTGGGCGGCGGATCGAGCGTCAGCCGGAAATGATTGGGGCTACGACGGCTCAAGAAGCGGCGTCGGCGACACCAACGATCCCATCGCCAACACCGACGCGGACGCGCTTTATCAAACGAATCGCTACCGTATCGACGGCTATCGTTTCACGGTTGAAAACGGTACGTACTTCGTGCAATTGCATTTTTGCGAGGAGTATTACACCGAATCCGGCAAACGAAAATTCGACGTTGATATTGAAGGCCAACAGGTCATCAACGATCTTGACGTAATCGCAGAAGCGGGGCACGACGCAGCGCTGGTTTTCGAATTTGAAACCGAAGTAACGGACGGCAGGCTTGATGTTGATTTCCGCAAAGTGCTTGAAAATGCTATTCTTAGCGGCATTGAAGTACGCTCGGAAGCGGACGGCGTCGCGCCGGAGATTTCAAACGTCAACGTAAGCAATATTGGCGAAACCGGCGCAACCGTTTCCTGGAACACCAACGAACCGGCGGATTCGCAGGTCGAATTTGGTCTCGACGCAAATTACGGCAACATCACCACGCTCGACATTTCTCTGGTGACGGCGCACAACGTTCAACTTTCCAACCTTCAACCCGGAACAACTTACCACTACCGCACGCTCTCCCGCGACGAAAGCGGCAATTTGAGCATGAGCGCCGACTTCACTTTTACGACGGATGCGCCGGATTTGACCCCGCCGACTTTTTCAAACGTCGCCGTCGCGGAAGTTTATTTGGACAGCGTGAAAATCACCTGGAACACGAACGAGCTTTCCGATTCGCAGGTTGAATTTGGCCTTGACGCAAGCTACGGCAATTTTTCCGCGCTTGATCCGTCGATGACAACAACGCACACCGTCGGTTTTGGCGGTTTGGCTTCAAACACGACCTATCATTTCCGCGCGCTCTCCCGTGACGCCAGCGGAAATTTGGGGCAAAGCACGGATTTTACTTTCACGACTTTGGCGCCGGACGAAACGCCGCCGGTGCTTTCGGACGTCGTCGTCACGGAAGTTTTTACGGACAGCGTGACCGTGACATGGAACACCGACGAAGCGGCGGACGATCAAATCGAATTTGGCTTGGACGAAAATTACGGCGGTTTTTCCGCCTTGAATCCCGCGCTTTTGACGGCGCATCAAAACGGCGTTGGCGGGCTTGAACCGAACACGACCTACCATTTTCGCGCCCGCTCAAAGGACGCCAGCGGCAATCTCGGTTTGAGCGCGGATTTCACTTTCACCACGCTGGAACGCGACGAAACGCCGCCGGTGATTTCAAACGTCGTTTCGTCAAACATCACTTCAACCGGCGCCTCGATTTCATGGAACACCGACGAAGCGGCGGACTCGCAAGTTGAGTTTGGCGTGAGCACGGCTTACGGCAATTTGACCGCGCACGATCCGAACTTGGTCACGGCGCACAATCAGCAACTGAGCGATTTGTCGCCGAATACGACCTACCATTTTCGCGTGCTTTCAAGCGATTCGAGCGGCAATCAGGCTATCAGCGATGATTTCACTTTTACCACGCCCGCCCCGCCGCAGCCGAGTTACGAGCAGCGCGTGAATGTTGGCGGCGGCAGCTACACCGACGGCGATGGACAAATTTGGGATGCGGACAAAAAATGGAGCGCGGGAACGTACGGCTACGTTGGCTCACGCAGCGGATCCGGCGACACCAACGATCCGATTGCGAATACCGACGACGACGTTTTGTACCAAACCAATCGCTACCGTCTCGATTCCTACCGTTTTGACGTTGAACCGGGCGACTACATCGTGACGCTGCATTTTTGCGAAGAATATCACACCGAGGCGGGCAAGCGCCGATTTCACGTCGATCTCGAAGGCCAAAATGTTATCGATGATCTCGACGTTATCGCCGAAGCCGGGCATGACGCGGCGTTGGTTTATACTTTTGAAGTGACCGTGACCGGCGACGTGCTCGATGTTGAGTTTAGAAAAATCGTGGAAAACGCGATCATCAGCGCCATCGAAGTGCGTTCGGCGGCGGACACGGCCCCGCCGCAAATCAGCAATGTCGCGGCGACGGAAGTTGGCGCGGAAACGGCGACCATCATTTGGAGCACGGACGAACCCGCCGATTCGCAGGTCGAGTTCGGCCTCGACGCGAATTACGGCAGCATCAGTCCGCTCGATCCGGCGTTGGTGACGTCGCACAGCGTTGAGTTGACCGGCTTGACGCCCGGCGCGACCTACCACTATCGCGCCCTCTCGAAAGACGAAAGCGGCAATCTCGCGCTCAGCAGCGGTTTTACCTTCACCACCATCATTCCCGACCTCACGCCGCCGGATATTTCTGATGTTGTCGTGACGGAAATTTTCCCGGACAGCGTGACCGTGACCTGGAACACCGACGAAGTCGCCGATTCGCAAATCGAATTTGGCCCGGACGCAACCTACGGCGGCATGACGACGCTCGATCCTGCTTTCGTGCAAAACCATGCGCACGGCGTCGGCGGGTTGAGTTCAGGAACGACCTATCATTTCCGCGTTTTGTCGAAAGATACGAGCGGAAATCTGGCGACAAGTGAGGATTTAACTTTCACGACCCAGGAAATCGACGCAACGCCGCCGGTGATTTCGAACGTGCAAGCGGGCGGGCTGACGCAATCTTCCGCGATGATCTCCTGGAACACGGATGAAGCCGCCGATTCACAAGTCGAATACGGCCTCGACACAAATTACGGCAGCACGACCGCGCTCGATCCAACACTGATCACCGAACACAACCTTCAACTTTCAAACCTTCAACCTTCAACCACCTACCACTATCGCGTCCATTCCCGCGACGCGAGTGGCAACCTGGCGACCAGCGATGATTTTCTCTTCACAACAGCTTCCGACGGCAACGTCGCCTACGCCAACGTGCAAGGAATTTATGATCGCAATTGCGTCCGCTGTCATTCCGGTCCGTCGCCGCCCGCAGATCTGGATTTGTCGGCGGAAGTTTCTTTCGCACAAACCGTGAACGTCGCCAGCACGCAGGAGCCGACCTATCTGCTCGTCAAGCCTTTCGATCATGTGATGAGCTGGCTGCATGAAAAAATCGTCAATCCGAATCCGTCGGTCGGCAGCAAAATGGCCAATTTAACCGACGACGAAATCGACCTGATCGCGAAGTGGATCGATCAAGGCGCGGTTCAAACGCCGGTTGCGCCGTTCCGCGCACTGGAATTTCGCACAACCGGTCTGTCTGACGGTGAGATCAACATTGTCTACAGTCAGCAGATCGTGGTGTGGGGCGGGCTGCCGGACTACAATTTTGAGATCGCCAGCGGGGCATTGCCGGACGGCTTGGTTCTGGGAACGGACGGCGCGCTCACCGGCGCGCCAACGGCGATTGGCGGCTTCAATTTCACCGTTCGCGTCAGCGACAGCCAAAACCCCGCGGCGACGCTAGAGCAGGCTTATACTTTGACCATTCGCGACACGCAAAACAGTTGGAGCGTGCCGGAGAATTTTGAGATCGTCCCGGTCGTCACCGATCTTCACTTGCCGTTGAACATTGCGTTTATCCCGAATCCCGGGCCGAACGAGAGTGATCCATATTTTTACGTCACTTTGCAGCAGGGCGAGGTGGTGATGGTGCAGCGCAATTACGAAACAACGACCTACGCCGGCGGTTTGCTCAATTTCGATCCCGGCGAAACCGAGGCCGGACTGCGCGGCGTCGTCGTCGATCCTAACAACGGCGACGTGCTCGTTTCGCTGGATTACGAAGACGGCGGTGCGATTTTCAGCAAGATTACTCGTTTGAAAAGCACGGACGGCGGGCGCACGTCTTCATCGCAAGAAGATGTTTTGACCGGGATTCCGGCGGATTATTCGCACCAAATCCAGGCGCTCACCATCGGCGCGGACGGCTTGCTCTACGCTAACGTCGGCGACGGCCAGCAGCCCGCGAGCGCGCCCGATCCGAACGATTTGCGCGGCAAAATTCTGCGGCTCAATCTCGACGGTTCGAAACCCGGCGACAATCCGTTTCCCGATTCCTACGTTTACGCCACCGGGATGCGCAACCCCTTCGGCGGTGCGTGGCGTGCGGCGGACGGCAAACTTTACGTCAGCGACAACGGCCCGGACACCGGCGACCGTTTGGTGAAAATCGAGGCGGGGCAGGATCACGGCTGGCGTTTGATCGATCCCGATTTGACGACGGGCGCGATTCAATACTGGGACGAAGTCGTCGTGCCCGGCGCGGTTGATTTTAACGAAAACACGCCTTTCGATCCGCAATTTCCCGGCTGGCTGTTCGCGGCTTTGGTCGCCGATCCGTTCATCACCGGCCCCGATTCTTCGGGGAAAAAGATCCAGGCATTTGAACTGGACGCAAGCGGCGCGGTCGTCAATCAAACCGAGTTTCTGAACTACACCGGCGCCGGGGTCGCGACGGTGCTCGGCCTCGCCTTTGGCCCGGACGCGCTTTATTTTACCGATCTTTACGGCGAAAACGGCTTCGACGAATTCGGCAAAACCCACGCGAACGTTTACCGCGTGCGCTGGCTCTCGGACGACGCAACGCCGCCGGTGATTTCCAACATTCAAGTCACAAATATCTCCGACGAATCCGCGACAATTACCTGGCAGACCGACGAACCGGCCCAGCGGCAAATCGAATTTGGCGCGGACGAAAACTACGGTTCCTGGACGGCGTTGGAAACCGATTTGACCACGCAGCACAGCGTGATTTTGACCGGGCTTTCCCCCGCGACAACCTATCATTTCCGCGTCTGGAACTGGGACTCCGCCAACAACGGCGCGTCTTCCGCCGACCAGACTTTTACCACCGCAACGCCGGACGAAACGCCGCCCGTGATTTCAAACGTGCAGGCCAACGAAATCTCCGCGACCGGCGCAACCATTGTCTGGAACACGGACGAAGCTGCGGATTCGCAAATCGAGTATGGCCCCGACACAAATTACGGCAACGTGACCATTCTCGATCCGAATCTCGTGACTTCGCACAGCCAGGCTTTGGCCGGACTGACCGCTAACACGACTTATCATTATCGCGTCCTTTCTCGTGACGCGGCGGGCAATTTGGCGACGAGCGATGATTTTACTTTCACCACCAGCGCGCCGCCGGGATTTGCGCGGCGGGTCAATGTTGGCGGCGGCGAATACACCGGCGTGGACGGCAGAATTTGGAGCGCCGACCAGAAAGATGACGGCGAATTCGGCTATGACGGCAGCCGCAGCGGAACCGGCGATACGAATCACGCCATCGCCGACACCGAGGATGACGCGCTCTACCAAACCAATCGTTACCGCATCAATGCGTACCGTTTTGCCGTGCCGTCCGCCGGTGAATACATGGTGGAATTGCATTTTTGCGAAGAGTATCACGAAGAAGCGGGCAAGCGCATTTTCGACGTTTCCATCGAAGGAACGCGCGTTCTTGATGACCTCGATATTATCGCCGAAGTTGGCCATGACGTCGCGCTGGTTTATACTTTCGAAGCCGAAGTCACCGACGGCGTGCTCGACGTGACTTTCCAGAATGTGCTCGAAAACGCAATGATTTCCGGAATCGAAGTCAAATCCGCCGGGCCGGATCTGGTGCCGCCGGTCATTTCAAACGTCGCGTCGAGCAATGTAACGCAAACATCAGCGACGATTTCCTGGAACACCGACGAAGCTTCGGATTCGCAGGTCGAATACGGCACGAACACGAGTTACGGCAGCACGACCGCCGTCGATCCGGCGCAAGTCACGGCGCACAATGTTCAACTCGATAATTTGGAACATTCGACGACGTACCATTTCCGGGTCAAGTCGCGCGACGCTTCCGGCAATCTTGCCACCAGCGGCGATTTTACTTTCACCACGCCCGCGCCGGACGCAACGCCGCCGGTCATTTCAAACGTCGCCGCGCAAAACATCGCTTCGAGCAGCGCGTCGATTGTCTGGAACACCGACGAAGCCTCGGATTCGCAGGTCGAATACGGCCTCGACACGAATTACGGCGACGCGACCACGCTCGACCCTGCGCTGGAAACTGAGCACGGCGTTCAACTTTCAAACCTGGAACCTTCAACCACTTACCACTTCCGCGTGCTCTCCCGCGACGCCAGCGGCAACCTGGCGACGAGTGATGATTTCACCTTCACGACGCTCGAAGAAGCGAGTTGGGTGCAGCGCGTCAACGTCGCGGACGGGCAATACACCGGCGTCGACGGGCGCGATTGGGATGCGGATCAAGAGTATCAAGTCGGCTCGTGGGGCTACAAAGGCTCGCGCAGCGGAACGGCCGAAACCAGCGATCCGGTGGCTAACACCGAAGACGACGTTTTGTACCAATTCAATCGCTACCGCTTCGATCATTATCGTTTCACCGTGCCGCAATCCGGGACGTATTCGGTGCAATTGCTTTTCGCCGAAACCTACTACCAGGAATCCGGCAAGCGCAAGTTCGACGTGGATTTGGAAGGCCAGCAAGTACTGAACGACCTCGACGTTCACGCTGTCGCCGGACACGACGCGGCGCTGGTTTACAATTTTGACGTTTCGGTCACGGACGGCGTTTTGGACATTGATTTCAACAACGTGCTGGAAAATCCGATCATCAACGCTATCGAAGTGAAATTGAAGCCGGAGGGCGCGTCGGGCAAGCGCGTTCTTTTGGTGGGCAATTCCATCACCGACGGCGTCGGCAGTTCCGACGGTTTGGGCTTCCGCCCGGAATTGTATAACATGCTGCACTCAGCGGGGGAAAGCGTCGATTTTGTCGGGCCGGAAGGCGCGTCGCCGTACGAAGGCCATTTTTATCCAGGCCAAAACCTCGAAGATTTTTATCCGCAAAGTTTTGGCAACGGCTCCGGCACTGGCGTGAACGATCTTGCCGAGACGCTCGACTTGTACCAGCCGTCTGTCGTGATGATCCATCTCGGCGCCAACGACTTAACCGCGGAAACCAACCTTTCGCCCTACAGCAACAACGGCGGCCAAACAATGGCGCACTCCACCGCCGGCAATGTCGGCGAATTGGTGAATTACGTTCTGCAGTGGCGCGACGGCACGGAAGGCAATTTTGTCGAGCACATCTTCGTCAGCCAAATCGTCCCGCGCGGCGACCGGGAAAATGAAACGGTGGAATTGAACGACGAAATCATCCGCCTGATCGACGACTTTGCCGCTGGCGCGATCACCGGTCAGTCTGAGCCGGTTCACATGGTCGATCACTACACGCCGTTCGACAACAATCCCGATCTTTTTACGGGCAACGGCAACGACTACATGGCCGAAGACCTGCACCCGAACGACCGCGGCTACGACGTGATGGCCGAGACGTATTTCGATGCCTACGCCGCCGTTATTGGCGTGGAATCCGCTGCGATTCTCGCCGCGAAGGACGGAAGGCGGAGGACGAAGGACGTGATCGATGTTTTAGCTCCACAGGAATTCAAGTTGTCGCAAAACTATCCAAATCCGTTCTCGGCGCGCGCACAGCAAACCTGGATCAAATTCCAGCTCGCCAAAGACGCAGCCATGGTGCTCGAAGTCTACGACATTCTCGGTCGCCGCGTACGCACGCTGGTCAACGAGACCAAACCCGCCGGTTTCTACCAAACCGCCTGGAACGGCCGCAACGAATCCGGCCTGCCGGTGAGTTCAGGGATTTACTATTATGTTCTGAGAAGTGAGAATTTCGTGAAGAGTTTGCGGATGACGGTGGTGAAATAGGATGATCAGATTACGTTAGATTTTGAACGCCCCGTTATTCATGAAAGTACCCAGAAAAATCAAAAAGCTATTTACATAAACATTTGACTTGCCATTGCTTTATCTTGAATACTCTTCCAACTGTAGTGCGGTTTCGACTTGTGTCTTATTTAGAGATTCATTTGCTATTGTTTTCACTAAACCAACGCCTTTTGCATACCAATCGGTAAGCTCTAAAGAATATTCTTCAGTGACAATAGAAAACGCAATACGTTTTTGCCTTGAAGTTTTCCCAAAAGATTTGATTTTCACACATTGCTCGAACGTACCTGCAGGAACTGTAACAAGGTCATCTATGCTCTCGACAAATGTCATACAATTTATAAGGACACCATCGTCAATACTAGATTTTTGAATGGTCTTCCAAGTTTCGTCCAAGGTAATTGGGTATTTAATCAAATAATTTGGATAGCTTTTGAGCTGAGGTTCCATATCCGTAGATGACTGTCGAGCAAACTCATATATGCCTGTAGTATCCTCAACCAGAAAAGTAAACGAACTTTGACCGCTGACATCTATTTTTTGAATCATAGTCGTTTTTCCATGGATTTCTCTTTGGCCTGAAATTGTTACATTGACATTACCCTGCCCACTATGCAAGACCCAGTTTGATTTACGATCAAATTGGTAACGCCATGCAAGCCCTTCTTCCAATGGAAAATACACTTGCTCTGTTGTGTTTGTACACCTGGTTAAAGTTAGTGAGAATCCAAAGATGAAGATTGGTAAGAACTTCTTTCGTGCGTTCATGGCTTGTTTCCCCGTAAAACTGCATCGAACCTTAATTCAATTCATTCTACAAGATGTATCAGCTTCAAATACTTATTAGGTAATTTCTGGCATCTCATAAGCAAGGAAAACAAAACTAACGGTTCACTGTATAACCAAAAAGCTTTTCAATAATCTTGAACTGCTATCAAACCCGAATAATCGATTGTTTGATATATCGCACAGTTTGTTTAATGAACTTTTTGTTGAAGTGATGGACTCAGCTAAAGACAGCCTTTGAAGATCAATCCCAGTTCCTGAAGATAACTTACAGAATCTTTACAAGCGCCGCGATCGCCCCAACAGCGACGACCATCATTGTTCCAAGCCGAATAATGAGCCGATATTCAAGCTCTTTGAGGCGCTCATCGAGATGTTGCCGGGTAACCAACTGCTTGTCTACCAATTCAGCTAAAATTTGCGTTTGTACTTCCGCTTGTTCTTCCGTGAAACCGGAAGCCTTGAGTTTCTTGACGTTTTCGTATGTATTAAAAAGCATCGCGTTTTCCATAAAACCCCCTGCTGAATTTTAAAAACGATTTGAATATTTTCTTTTCCTGCCGTAAAAGCAGCCTGAGTTTGTAAAATACGCAAGACGAAATCAAGCAAAATTATCTTGTTCAAGATATTTGCGAACCAACTTCCGTCAAATGTACGAACGCCACAAAAATATTCTTCGTTTTGATCAAGCAACAGCTTCATGACGGCCAATAATTTTGGCTTTGTTTGAACTGTCCGCAGCGTACGCTAAACACGCCCGAATATCATCGCGGGTCAGCTCAGGAAAATCGATGAGTATATCATCATAGCTCATGTCCGCCGCCAGCCAGCCGAGGACGTCGCCGACCGTGATTCTCATACTGCGGATGCACGGTTCGCCTCCCCGCTTACCGGGTTCAATTGTAATGATATTTCTATGATCACTCATCTTTCTATCTCTTGCAATCATACTCTTTCAATGCATTATCAAATTTCTGTGAACACAGGTATATAACCTAAATTTCTAAAATGAACTATCGTTCCACCACCCAATTTGTTCCGATGAATATTTTTGATTGAAGTCAGTGATCATTGTACGTTGTTTTGCG
>CAXHAT010000017.1:0-59060 GCA_964014485.1 uncultured Deferribacteres bacterium | reverse complement strand
TACACCAAGAAGCTCGTCGGCAGCGTCAGATGTGTATAAGAGACAGCTTTTCTCATCTTGATCTTGTCCGGCGTTTCGCGGAAAATACCATCCGTTGTCCAGGTTTTTGCTCGCAGATAATCGATGTTCCGAGCTTTCAGCGTCGCTTCAATTGCAGCGACGGCTTCGGCGTTTGCAGAAATTTCTCGAGCGGGGGGAATGTAGTGGTAGGACGTCCCTTCGTCACGTATCGCAGCGTCTGGAACGATGAGTTTTCCCATCGCGATGCTCGAATCCAAAACGCCCGCGCTGCCGCAGACGATGAATTTTTTGCAGCCGCGCGCGATCACTTCTTCAAGCAATGCAGCGCACATTGGCGCGGTCACTCCGGGGTGAAAAAGAGCGAACGGTTTTCCTTTATTGGCGATTTTATAAACGGGGTGAGCGCCAATTTCCGTGAATTGACGTGCGACGCGCACGGCAAGTTTATCTTGAACGAGTTTGGAAATAACTTCTTGAAAGAAACAGATGACGCAATGCTCCGGGACGTCAACTTTTTTGCTGACGCGCTCAGGGTTGATGATTGCGTCACGGGATGGGTCGAATTCAAGTATCGGGAATGTTTGGTTCATGATAAGAAGTGAATTTCGCCGATGGGAGAATCGCAAGGCAAGCCTTGCACTCCTTCAAGCGTTGCTGAACTTTAGCTAAATGCGAAGAGTCAGTTTAAACGTTTTAATCGCGCCAAATGATTTGCAAATATAACTTGCGAAAACTATTATCAATTCACAGAAAAACTTATCCAATTTTAGGAATTAACGAATTTTTGGAGAACGCCAAGATGAGCAAGAGGGAGAAGCAAAACAAGCCGCCTGAAAATGCTATGACACGTCGTCATTTTCTGGGCGCAACCGGCGCTGCTGCGGCAGCATTCACGATTGTACCGCGTCACGTTTTAGGCGGGCCGGGCTTTGTCGCGCCGAGCAAAAAGGTTAACCTCGCAATGATCGGCGTTGGAGGGCAAGGCACGTTTGATATGTCGAATTTTTTGCAAAATGAAGATGTGCAGGTCGTGGCTGTTTGTGACGTGTACAAAAAATGCGATTACAGCAAGTTTTACTTTGGCGGCTTTAAGGGCTGGGAACCTGCGCAACAGCTTGTCAACGAACACTATGCAAAGGCCGCGACTAACGGCAAAAAGAATAGCTACAAAGGCTGTGATGCTTTCACTGATTTTTATGAGATGCTCGACAAGCATAAAGACATTGACGCCATTTCTATTGCCACAACGGACAATCTCCATGCGTTTGCGGCAATGGCCGGCATTAAAGAGAAGAAGCATGTTTATTGCCAAAAGCCGCTCACTCACGACGTTTGGGAGGCGCGCCAACTGACTTTGGCGGCACGCAAAGCGGGCGTCATGACGCAAATGGGCAATCAAGGACGCGCAGGCGAGGGCAACCGGCTGGTTGTTGAATGGATTCGGGACGGCGCTATTGGAGAGGTGAAGGAAGTACATGCCTGGACGAACAGACCCTGGGGCTACTGGCCGCAAGGCGTTGGTCGCCCGGAGTCTATTCCATCAGTTCCGCCGGCTTTGGATTGGGATAAGTGGCTGGGCCCTGCGCCGTGGCGACCCTATCATCCTGCATACGTACCGTTCAATTGGCGAGGCTTTTGGGACTTCGGCACTGGCGCTTTGGGCGATATGGGATGCCACATTCTCGATACGCCGGTCTGGGCTTTGAATTTGACTCATCCGTCTAGCGTCTACGCTAGCGCAACGCCTTTTAACGATGAAACCGGCCCTGTCGGTTCGACTGTTCACTATGAATTTCCTGCACGTGAAGGCTTGTCTGCAGTCGATCTCTATTGGTATGAAGGCGGCTTGACCCCGCCGCGTCCCAAAGAGTTAGAAGACGGGCGGCGCATGGGAGACGGCAGCGGCGTTTTGATGATCGGCAGTAAGGGAAAGCTTTTGTGCGGCACTTACGGCAACAATCCGCGCATTATTCCCGAAACCGCGATGAAGGCGTACACGCGGCCGGAGAAGACGATTCCGAGAGTGGAAAGCATTTACACAGATTTCATCGAATCGATCAAGACCGGCACGCCGGCATGCTCTAATTTTGAAGTGTCCGGCCCGCTTTCCGAGATCGTTTTAATGGGCAATCTTGCTGTTCGCGGCGCCGGAAAACGTCTGCAATGGGACGGCGTAAAAATGGAAGTTACTAACGTACCAGAGGCTAACCAATACGTGAAACGCGAGTATCGCGACGGCTGGTCTTTGTAAAATCATTTAATCTTCATGGCGGTAAGCTCGCTTCTGAGCTTACCGCCGCAACCTCGATAAATCTATGCTTAATAATTCTAAAGTTCTCAAATTTCTCATCGGTTTTGCGCTTCTGTTTGGTGTTCTGACCGGTGCTATTTTCGCAAACTTACAAAGCGGCATGGCCAAAACGGGCGTTGTCACATTTGAAAACGCTAATAAGGATAGCGCTGAGTGGGGCGATTTTCATACTTATTTCTCTGGCGAAACGTTTGGTACGAAGGACGTTTTAACTGGCGTTGCAGTGATAAAGCCAGGTCAGGAAATTCATCCACCGCATCGCCATGCAGAAGAAGAATACTTGATGGTTACGGAAGGTGAGGGAGAGTGGCATGTAAACGGCAAGGATTTCAAGGCTACAAAAGGGGACATGCTCTATGCCGCGCCGTGGGACATTCACGGAATCAAAAACACCGGTGACAAGCCGCTGACCTTCGTGGTGTGGAAATGGAATAACAAAGGCAAAACCGCTCCGCCGGAAAAGAATTAGGCTGGCAGAAAGATGTTGCAAAAAAACGTTTTTCTTACACTGACGCTCTTTTGTTTGATCTGTACCGCTGTTCGCAGTGCGCTGGCCGCAGAAGATTACACAGTCACAGGCAAAATAATTGACCAAAGAACAAAAAAGCCTCTTGCTGACGCGAATGTGTTCATCGCAAATTCGATGATTGGCGACGCTTCCGATCGGGACGGAGTGTTCAAATTGGAGCACGTTCCGTCGGGGACTTTTGAGTTGGTCGCTTCGGTCATTGGCTACGAAGTTGAAAAGATTGAAATCGTCGTTCCACAGCCAGCGGATCAACAAATTCTCTTGAGCTTAGAGCCTCGCATTCTTGACGCCCCGGAGGTCGTCGTCAAAGCATCCGATTTGGCAAAACGAGATTCCAGGTTCGATCGGTTTAAGCGCCTGTTATTCAGCAATACAAAATTTGCCTCAAAAATGCATGTTTTGAACCCGGACGCATTGTTGCTGGAAGGCGAAGTGGACGGCGAATTTCGCGTTTTCGCCGAAGGCCCGATTCATATAGAAAATCGTGCTCTCGGGTACAGAATCGACTTTTTCTTAAAAGACTTCAGGGCCAGCAAGGAGAATCTGCGATACAAAGGGTTTGTGAGATTTCAAGAATTGGAGGCCAAGTCAACTAAGGAGGCAAAGTCTTGGCGGAAGAATCGTTTAAATGCGTGGCGCGGCTCCCTGCGCCATTTTCTTGCGACGATTCATGAAGGCATGAACGGCGACATGGGCAAGGCGCTTAAACGAGAAGGCTTTGACGTTTATGCGTTCCAGCACTCGTGGGAGCGTGAAAGCAGACGGACAAATAACAAAACGAACATCAACTTGTACCTCAAGCCGGGGGAGAGAGATGATGAAATCTTGTTAAGTTTCACGGGCTACTTGGGCGTCATTTACGAAAAAGAATACGAGTCACAAGGCTATATCAGTTTTCATAAAATCACGCAGAGACAAGCGCGATTTCAAGAATCATGGATCGAAATCCCCGGGAACGTCGTGAAGATCGGGCCCTATGGTCGTTATCACAGTTCTTCACCAATTAATAAACACGGCTACTGGGCTTGGGAACGTGTTGCGGACATGCTGCCATTCGAGTATCAGCCGAAATAAACACATTTTGGTTTCGCCTGGTGCGAAGCAAAAACTCACCTTCTATTTTTCTTCCAAACTATTGAGCAAGCGGCTGTCAAACTCGTCCGGTAACTCACGCATTGCGATTGAACGCGTTCAAAAAACAGTTTGACTTATCTTGCTTTTTCCGTTTTTGTTAATATATTTACGCCAAAAACGACAACCCTTGGTCTTTAGCTTGATACCAACTTATGGCCTACAATACCCTTTCGCTTGATGAAACTCGCTCAGAGATTGAGTATTGCGAAACGTTACGGAAGGCTTACGCAGCCTTGCAAAATCAATTGATCAACGTCCTTCCAACTATTGATGCTGACAACCCACTATCGACTGGAAGAACGCTAAAAAGAATCGAAGTGCAAGTCTCTGATGTTGAAATTTTGGGCTGGCTCGAGAATCAGCCATTCGAGTCGAAAGTCTATTGGCGCGGTCGGGATGGTGAATTTGAAGTTGCTGGCATCGAAATTTCCGATCAAATCAAAACTGCAGCTCGTGCTGACGTTTTTAGGAAACTGGATATTCGGTTAAAGCGCTCAACCCTGCCGATACGGTATTACGGTCACGTTATATTTCATGAAAATTGCTTGGCGGAAGAATGGCAACCGTTTGGCGTTTCAAGGTTTATTTTGCCCAGTGTAGAGCTGTATAGAAATTCCCGCGGGGTATTTCTTGCCTGCATTTTTTTTCTGAACTCGGCGTCAATTTACCGCACCTTTGATATTTTAGAATCTTTAAACCCGGATCCGCAAGCCCGGCTCAGCGAATTATTGACGCCATTGTCGCGACGAGACTTACCGGGATTCGCGACATGGCAAGAAAACGTCTCGGCTGCTTTAGAATCGTTCGAAAAGAGTTTGTTGAAAAAAGTCGTTTTGTCAAGAAAAACTGATTTCCATTTTTCTCATAACCTCACGCCGCTTTCCATTCTTAAACGACTGAAATCATCATCTCCTGCGGCATTCCATTTCTGCTTCCAGTTGAATGAGCACAACGCTTTTCTGGGAGCTTCGCCAGAGCGGCTATACAGCCGTCAACATTCACTGATAAAAACCGAAGCGTTGGCTGGAACGCGCCCTCGCGGCGCAACCTTATCCGAAGACGCCGAATTGAAAGCTCAGCTTTTGAATTCTGAGAAAGACCTCCGGGAACACAGGTTTGTCGTCGATGAAATTCAGAATAATCTTCAAACGTTTTGTTCGACCACAGACATCGATGATCAATTCGATGTGCTTCAACTCAGTCGTGTGCAGCATCTGCTTTGCCGTATGCAAGGGGTGTTGCAAGAAAAGGTCAACGATGGGGAAATCATTGCGTCGTTACATCCAACGCCGGCGGTTGGCGGTTTCCCAAAACAGACTGCATTGAATCTTATCCAGGAGATTGAGCCTTTTGATCGCGGCTTGTTTGCCGCTCCCGTGGGCTGGGTCGCGAAAGATGCGGCGGAATTCGCGGTGGGGATTCGGTCGGGGCTTGCGCAAAAAAACAAACTGTCGCTTTTTGCGGGAGCCGGGATTGTCGCAGGTTCAAATTCAGCCGCTGAATGGTCAGAAATTGAAAACAAAATGAACTGTTTTGTGAACGCCACAATGTCCGTATGAATTCTCATGCGCCGAACCTGAATTATCTCTGGACTTCCACAATTATTGAAGAGCTTTGCCGTCATAAGGTCAATCATTTTAGCATTTCGCCCGGTTCACGCTCAACGCCCTTAACGCTTGCCGCAGCCCAACACCCAAATTCTCAAATTCACATTTGTTTAGACGAAAGGGGAGCTGCATTTCACGCTCTTGGCTATGCCCGCGCGACCGGTCTTCCGGGCGTTTTGATCTGCACTTCCGGTTCTGCCCTCGCGAATTACTTTCCAGCCGTGGTTGAAGCCGCCACTGACAATATTCCCATGCTCATTTTCAGCGCAGATCGACCTCCTGAGCTTCGAGAAACAGGGGCGAACCAAACGATTCGTCAACCTGCAATTTTTGGAGAGTACGTACGGTGGGCATTCGATTTTCCGTGCCCGGACGAAAAGATTCCATTGGAAACTGTGCTTACAACGATTGATCACGCCGTACATCGGGCGAAAAACGGCCCTGTTCATCTAAATTTCATGTTCCGCGAGCCGCTTGCGCCGGTTGATGAGAAATTTGATCATAAAACAGCCAGCCCGTCTATCCACAAATGGAGACGCAGTCGAGCGCCGTACACACGTCATGAAACTATTGAACTGAGTCTACTTGATCCGCACAAAAACGCGATGTCAATCGTGGCTAATAAACGTGGAATGATCGTAGTAGGCAAGCAAGTTGAAGAGGCTGGCGTAAAGGCCATTGTGAAATTAGCCGAGCGGTTGATGTGGCCGATTTTTCCAGATATTGCTTCAGGATTGAGAATCGGCACGAGCGAGAAACAGGTTGTCCATTATTATGATCAGATTTTGCTGTCCGACCAAGTTTCGGAGCAAATACAGCCGGAAATCATTCTACAATTTGGCGGGAGAATCGTTTCCAAACGGCTGTTGCAGTTTATTGAAAAAATTGACTTTAGCGAATACATTTTTGTTGCTGGGCACGACAATCGGGACGATCCTTCGCATCGTGTAACGCAACGGTTTTTCTGCTCGACTGAGACATTTGTGCAAAGCTGCCGAATCGAAGAGAATAAGTCTCAAAACAGTTTTTCTGCGAACCTTTTCAATTATTCGCGGCGAGTTCATGAATGCATTGACCGATTTCTACAGCAGCGCGACAATATCTCCGAACCGGGAATTGCACGTAGTATTTCTCAAAACATTCTTCCCGATTCAGGGCTTTTTCTGGGCAACAGCATGCCGGTGCGAGATATGGATATGTTTGCATCTCCAAGCGGCCCATCGGTAAGAATTGGCGTTAATCGCGGAGCCAGCGGCATTGACGGCAACATCGCATCAGCTATTGGTTTTGCAAAAGGACTGGGCAAGCCAGTGACGCTATTTTGCGGGGATTTAACTTTTCTCCACGATCTTAATTCTCTCGCTCTGCTTGACTCATCAATTCCAAGAATGCTGATCGTCGTGGTGAACAACGATGGCGGCGGCATCTTTTCTTTCCTGCCCGTTGCGCAGTTCAAGAATCATTTCGAAAAATGCTTTGGTACGCCTCACGGTTTGCATTTTGAAAATGCCGCGCAAATGTTTGGGCTGGAATATTTTTTACCGGAGACGATGAGTGAATTTACGAAAGCGTACCTGGATGCGCAAAAATCGGGGAACCACACGATAATTGAAGTAAAAACGAATCGCCTGGAAAACGCCGATTTTCATAGAATTTTGCAAGAAGAAATCAGAAAAGAATTAGAACAGTAAAGCATCGTCGAGTTGAAAATGGAACATGGACGACTCATCTTTCTACATCAAACTTACGGGCAAGCCGAAAGCGCGCTCCAGAAACCAGGTGGCGCCAAAAATCAAAATAATCGCTGATCCCGCCCAAATAAGATATTTGTGGTATTTCGTTTTCGCCACTAGCCAGACGATTGGCAGAATCACGGCTACAATAGCAACTTGCCCAATTTCAACGCCGAGATTAAAGGCAAAAAGCGTTGGGACCTGGTAGTTTGTCGGCAAACCAAGATCGCCCAAAACGTTGGCGAAACCAAAACCGTGAATAAAACCGAAAGAGCCGGTCACAAGCCACCGTTTTTCAACGCCTTCCACATAGAAATTTTCAACTGCGATATAAACCACGCTCAAGGCAATCGCCGACTCAACCAGCCACACCGGCAGAATGATAATATTCAATGACGCGAGAACCAGCGTGACGCTATGCGAAACCGTAAATGACGTGACGATTTTTATAAGATCCACGAAACGACCGCCGAGAAGCAAAAGTCCAAGCAAAAACATGATGTGGTCGGGACCTTCAAAAATGTGCCAAATTCCCTGCACAATATATGCGTAGATTTGTTTGAATGGATTGACGCCGTCCGCGTCCAGTTCGAGCGTTGCGCTGTCAGAAAAATCTGATAAGATAAATTGTTCGATTTTGTCATCGAAGTTAGCGCGCCCGAGCGTTCTAAACCTTGGGCCGAAATCTTCAAAATAGTCAACGCCGATCGTTAGCGCGCCCGGGGCGCCGATTCCAACAGCTTTGAAAGGGAAGAGGATGAAAAGATTGCCCAACTGATCTTTTTCGAATCCGCCCTCTTGCCGCTGTAAATCAGGCGAGAGATAGTCGAGCCGGACAACGCACGACGCCTCAATTTTTGCAAACATTTCCGGCATTTTCGCCAACAACTCTTCCCGCTGAACGGTGCCGTCGTTGTTTGTATCCAGCGCGAAAACGCGTTCCAAATCCGTGATGTCAAACTTAAAGGTCAAAAGCAGCGTGTCTGGTTTGACCGTTACCACGATGTAGTTTGTCTGGCTCTGGTGAGCGCCGGAATTCGATGGAAATGTCAGAAAAAAAAACAGGCAAAAAACGCACGAGGCGAGTTTTTGAATATTGTGAATCATGAAATTCTCTTTTAGCAGTTGCCTTACAGAAACGCTCATCTTGTTTTGGTGAGAGCGTTTAGGCGGCTTCCAAATTAGATTCTTAAGTGACTGCCCAAAAACATAAGAATTGCAAAACGAGCTGTCTTGAAACATAATATTGTTAGAGCGCAATACAGCGTGTCGTAGGTGTTCAAAATCTTGAACCTCTACACGTTGGATGTCTTTTACTACTAAGAGGCAATGTTTTTAGACAATCCCGGAATGACGAAAGCTCGGCGTCATTTTCGGTCACAAGCGAAAAGCCGTAAATCTATCGAAATGGGAATAGATTGCAATTGAATTCGGTGCGGAAAGCGGTAAAGTCGTTTCCGGCTTGCGAAAGTAAGCGGCGGTATTATATTGTTTTCGCGCATTTGTTCGAATCGCTCGTCTCTTTGGCGTTTGCGGCTTGCCAACGTGAAAATCACGCTTGCTTTAACCTAACATTTTAGGAGGAAAATTGATGACGAACAGCAGGAGGGAGTTTGTGCAATCTCTTTTTGGAGCGGCCGCTTTAACGACTTTGCCGCCGTTGTTGCAAGCAAAATCCGGCGCTTCAAATTATTCATCTCCAATCAACGTCATCGTTCCAAAAGATTACAACCCGCCCTATGGCGACGTGCGTTCGCCAAATTATCCGCATAAACTTTCTCGCGCCGTTCTGGATTTTTTAGAGAAAAGCTATCGCGGCAAGCGCGTTCCGATTTGGCGAAGACCCTACGAAACCATCGATTTTGAAAAAAGGGTCACGAACATCGTTTATTGGGTGATGAAGGGCGTCAAGATGCACCACAATATCCACCCGGTTGATCCGTCGTGGATAATGGCGCAAATGCTCCACGAAAGTTATTTCTATGAATTCGCCGTATCAAGTGCGCTTGCAGCCGGTATTTGTCAGTTTGTTAACGCGACGGCGCGAGAGTATGACATGCTATGCGGCGGAGACGCCGCCACACACCTTCGTGCGCCGTTTAAGCTGCCGGGAAACGCCGCGCAGGAAGGCGAGTATCAAAGGCAGCGTCGCGCGAAGCGAAGATTTCGTCGGAACAATCAGCCGTCGAAAATGCTCACGCTCGATGAGTTATTGGAAGCTGTGGCAAAAGGAAACGCAATAGCTTTGAAAACGGCGGCGCAACAGAATATTGCTTTCAAACAGGAACTTGTGGCTTACGACGACCAAATCTCAGCGGCAAGAAACGCGTATCGTGATTTCTTAAGAAAGAACATCGAAGGCCGGGATATTTTCAATCGCAACGACCTTGAGTTTATTTTGAAATTCGATGAGCGATTTACCTACAAAAAGCCGGTCTACGGGATGGTCTTGATGATTGCACGCGCGCTACGAGCGAGAAACGGAAACATTCTCGCTGCTGCTGCGGGCTATAACGCCGGGCTGAGTCGCACGATAGCCAGAGGAATATACAAACCGTACGGCCGAGTCCCAAACTTCGATGAAACAGCGACTTACATTAGCCGAATATTTGTCATACACCATGAAATTTGCCAAGGATTAACTTAGGTCTGCGCATGGCGGAACACTCGCTCCCGAAACGATTCCACGCTTTTATTCTCACTCAAGGGCTCGGCGCTTTTAATGATAACGTCTTCAAAATGTTGCTGCAACTTTTCGTGGTTTTGCAACTTACTGAGGCCGAGTCAAAATCGATCATCGCCACTGCCAACCTCGTTTTTACTGTTCCTTTTATGCTTTTCGGACCTTGGTCCGGATATTTTGCCGACAAGCATGCGAAGCACATTTTGATGCGGAAGATCAAATTCTTCGAGATCGGCGTCATGGCGTTGGGAGTCGTCGCTTTTTTCAGCGGCAATATCTGGTTTCTGCTTTTTATCCTTTTTCTCATGGCTACCCAGAGTACGTTTTTTTCACCGGCGAAATACGGCTACGTCCCTGAAATCTGCGATCCTGAATCGATCACGAAGGCGAATAGCTGGATAGAAATGACAACTTTTGTTTCCGTCATTTTCGGCACGGCGATTGTCGGCCCTTTGCTGAGCGTTTTTGACAATAATGCGTTTTATGTCGCATTTTTTTGTATCGGGTTCGCTGTTATTGGAACTCTGACTTCATTTCGAATGCCGGTCACCACGGCGAAAGGAGCGGAAGAGTCTTTTCCCTGGAATCCGCTTACCGGGATTGTTCGCGATTTGAATTTTTTGAGGCGGAGAAAAGGCGTCTGGCTCGCAAGTCTTGCGAACAGTTATTTTTGGCAGCTCGGGCTCATCTTTTCAACAAATATTGTACTTTATGGCAAGAACCAAATCGGGCTGGGCGAGGATCAAGCTATTTTGATCTCGCTGCTGCCTGCCTTTTTGGGCGTTGGCATCGGCTCAGGGTCAATGCTTGCCAGTCGGTGGTCTGGGCAGAAAGTCGAGCTGGGACTTGTCCCTCTTGGCGGAATGGGCATGGCGCTTGGCGGGATTGCTTTGTTTTTCACAACTTCAAGTTACGTTGTTTCCGCGATTATTTTAACGGTGGCCGGAGTAGCGGGGGGGCTGTTTATTGTACCCCTTTACGCTTACTTGCAGTTCGTCGCAGGAGAGCACGAAAAGGGTCGCGTTATGGCTTCCGCCGGGATTTTGAACGGTATTTTCCTGGTTATGGGCAGCGGCGTTTATTGGCTGCTGGCCGTTTTCCTCGACCTTTCCGCCGATGACATTTATCTCATCATCGGCTTGCTCACGATTGGCGCCGTGATCTACATTTGCACCGTAATTCCAGAGTACTTTATCCGATTCTGTTTTTGGCTTTTGACGCACACGTTTTATAAAATTCGAATCAACGGTGCGGAAAACGTGCCGCTTAAAGGGCCGGCTTTACTCGCCCCAAATCACGCTTCCTACGCCGACGCTTTTTTGATTGGTGCGACGATCCAGCGATTCGTGCGCTTTATTATGATCAAGGATTTTTATGATGTTCCGGGGGTGCGTTGGTTTTTCAAAATTATGGATGCGATTCCGATTGCTCCAAAAGAAGGGAGAGCATCGGTCGCGAAGAGTCTTGCAACAGCGAGAGCAAAGCTCGCCGAAGGTCATGTCGTTTGCATTTTTCCGGAAGGCGGCATTACGCGCGACGGTGAATTGCAGGAATTTCGCTCTGGATTGGAAACGGTCATGGAAGGACAGACTGCGCCGATTATCCCGATTTATATGGAGAATGTTTGGGGAAGTATTTTCAGTTTTGAGGGCGGAAAAGTGTTGTGGAAATGGCCGAAACGAATTCCCTATCCAGTCACAATTACTTACGGCGAGCCGCTGCCGCCAAGTTCAAAAGCCGCTGAAGTTGAAGCCGCCGTGAAGCGTCTTGCGGCGCAGGAAGCGGATAAGCAAAAAACGGAATAAGTTTCAAATGGCCGTCATGGCGTAAACGACAATATTTACGCCGAAGCGAGTGTTGTCAACGCTGAGCCAACGTTTGTTTCTATAATCGTAATCCCACTCGCAGCCGTAGTCCTTGTTGCTGTAAAGAACGCCAATCCTGCCGTCGATTTCGATCGCTTTCAGATAGTCGTGCACGAGGTCGTCGCCCCAGCCGTTGAGTTCAAATGACGTTGTCGGCGGCCCGTTTTCAAATTCGAAAAAAGCGCTGTAAATCTCGTGATCGTTGGGGAGCTTTTGCAGCGCCTGCTCGCCAAAAATTTCCTTCATTTGCCGCTCAAAAGACCGCGCGAAAAGCCCGTCAATATCATGGTTGCAATCATCGACGAAGACAAAACCGCCGTTGCGGACATACGTCTCAAAATTCTCACGTTCTTGCGCGTTGAATTGGACTAGCTTGTGGCCGGACAAATAACAAAACGGCGAATGAAGCATCGATTTATCGCCAAGCGGGATAATCCGCTCGCGTTCGTCGACTTCGATGGTGGTGTATTCGATGAGTGAGTTTAGCAGATTCGAGGGCATCCGCTGGTCGGTGTTCCAGTTGCCGGAAGTGTATTGAAGACGAGTGAAGAAGAATTTAGAGATTTTTCGCATTTCAGGTGAGTCGCCCGGTTGTAGGCCGTCATAAGTTTGAAGTGAGAATTATTGGAGTGCTGGATTGTTGGATTCTACAACCTGGAGATTCATCGAAAGACTATAGAATTCCACCATTCCAACACTCCAATTTCTCTTACCCGTTTTTCTTAGCGAGATATTCTTTGGTGATCCGTCCCACCTCTCGCGACAACAGGAGTAACGCGATTAAATTTGGCGCGGCCATTAAGGCGTTGCCGATGTCGCCGATTTTGACAACGGTCGCGATACCGTCAGCAGTAGGCAAGGCGCCGAGAAACATGAGCAAAATGAAAGTCCACCGATAAGCGGTTTTGGTCTTTACGCCAGCAAGGTATTCGACGCATTTTTCACCGTAATAACACCAGCCCAGAAGAGTGGTAATTCCGAATAGCAATGACCCAATAACGATTATCGTGCTGCCGCCGGGCAAAACGGTGTTAAAGGCGTGCATCGTAATATCGATGCTTTGCAGAGCTTGATCGGGATCGCTAATATAAAGAGAACTCATCTTGTAAGCGCCGGTGACAGTGATGACGATTGCAGTGAGAGAACAAACGATGATAGTGTCAATAAACGTTCCCATCATGGCAATCTGCCCTTGCTTGACCGGGTCTTTGGTTTTAGCGGCGCCGTGGGCGATTGGCGCGCTTCCCAAACCAGATTCGTTACTCAAAATGCCTCGAGCAACACCAAATCTAATCGCTTGCTGAATTCCAATTCCAACCGCCCCGCCCAGCGCTGCTTGCGGGGAAAACGCCGATTCAAAAATTAGGGCTATTGCAGCCGGAACGTCAGCGATTTTCCAGATGATAATAAACAGTGCGCCGACAAAATACATGACAATCATGGAAGGAACCAGCTTTTCAGCAACCTGAGCGATGCGCTTGACGCCGCCAATAATGACGAGACCAACAAGCGTCGCGACGACTGCGCCGGTGATCCATTGCGGAATGCTGAATTGCTGATTGACCGCAACAGCGATCGAATTTGTTTGGAACATATTGCCTGTTCCAACCAGGCAAGCGATGGTTCCGCAAACAGCGAAGAAAATGCCAAGGCCTTTGCCAAGTTTGCCGCCAATTCCGTACTCGCAATAATACATCGGGCCGCCGGACATGCTTCCGTCTTCAGCCACTTTTCGGTACTTAACGCCGAGCACGGCTTCGGCATATTTTGTCGCCATGCCGAAAACCGCGGTGATCCACATCCAGAATGCAGCGCCTGGCCCGCCAAGAGCGATTGCGCTGGCAACGCCTGCAATATTCCCGTTGCCGACGGTTGCCGACAGCGCGGTCATCAACGCCTGGTAGGGTGTAATATCACCTTTCTCTTTCGAAGAATCGTCCTTTTTGAAAGCGCCGCTCAAAACAAGCGAAGAAGCGGAACGAAATTTTCGTATTTGAATGAAGCCCGTGAAAAGCGTCAGTGCGACGCCGGTGCCTAGCAGAAGAATCACCATAAGCGGAATGCCGCCGAGAAATTCCGGCCCCCAGCCCCACATATAATCGTCGGCAATAATCGGAACCCATTTTTGAAACGCTTCCCACATAGAACCAATCCTCTTCGTTCGTTTGGAGTGCTAACAAGTTTTTTTAGAACCAAAAAGCGGCGGAAGTATAGCAAAAACCATAAGGTATGTCAAGAAACTTGGGCTGGGCGGCCATTTGTGCGGCGCTGATTTTCAGGCTTACCTGCTTGTGAAAAACGCTTCGGAAAACGCCCGATTGAATCGCGTCTGCGTCTTTGTTTTTTATTGCTTAACCCTATGGAAATCCATATATTCGGCTTTTTCGTCAAAATGCCGTCTCGGCTTGTTTTGCAATAGAACGACAACTCAATTTTTTGTTTAAATTTCGATTCGAATTACGTTTTCAATATAGATTTTATGACTTCTGAAAATACCCGCAATTTCTGCATTATTGCTCATATCGATCACGGTAAGTCGACTCTTGCCGATCGCCTGCTCGAAGTGACGGGCACTGTTTCCCAAAATGAAATGATGGATCAGGTTCTAGATGACATGGACCTGGAACGTGAGCGAGGCATCACCATTAAGGCGCACGCGATTACGATGCAGTACGCCGCAGACAATGGCAATCACTACACGCTCAATCTAATCGACACGCCGGGGCACGTTGATTTTGCTTATGAAGTATCACGAAGCTTGGCCGCCTGCGAAGGTGCGATACTTGTGGTCGACGCTTCCCAGGGCATTGAAGCGCAAACGATCAGCAATCTTTACCAAGCCATCGAGCACGACCTGGTCATCATTCCCGTGATCAACAAAATTGACCTTCCCGGCGCGGAAATTGACGCCGTCAAGACGCAAATCATCGAACTCATCGGTTGTGATGAGTCGGAGATTTTGCTGGCAAGCGCCAAAGCGGGGACAGGCGTTAAGGAAATTCTCGACGCCGTGATTGAGCGTACGCCCGCGCCTGGCGGTGAACGAAATAAACGTTTGCGCGCACTTATTTTTGACTCAATGTATGATGCTTACCGCGGCGCAATCGCCTATGTGCGGGTAGTAGAAGGCGAACTGCGAAAAGGGCAGAGAATTAAATTTTTTACCACAGGTCGCATACACGAGGTGACCGAGGTCGGGCTTCTGCGTCTGAAAAAAGTGCCGCAAGACGTTCTCAAAGCCGGCGAAGTCGGCTATTGTATTGCAAGCATCAAAGACGTTCAGGAAACGCGCGTCGGCGACACGATCACGGATGCAAAACAGTCAGCGGAAGAGCCGCTTCCCGGCTATCGCGAAGTCAAGCCGATGGTTTTCGCGGGGATGTTTCCGACGAATAATGAAGATTATGAGGAACTGCGAACAGCCTTGGAAAAGCTGCGTTTGAATGACGCATCACTGGTCTATGAACCTGAAAACTCAATTGCGTTAGGCTTTGGTTTTCGCGTCGGGTTTCTCGGCTTGCTACACATGGAAATTGTGCAAGAAAGAGTCGAGAGAGAATACGGCCTTGATATTTTGACCACGATGCCAAACGTGCAGTACATTGTCGAGAAAAAAGACGGACAAATTGTTTCGATAGATAATCCGTCCGACTTGCCTGGACGCGGCGAAATTGACAAGGTTGAAGAACCGTATATCACAGCTCAAATCATCGTGCCGAACGAATATATCGGCAATATTATGAAGTTGGCGCAAGACCGTCGCGGCATTTATAAAAACACTACGTATCTTGATCCTACGCGCGCCGATTTGACCTATGAATTCCCTCTCAATGAAACCATTTTTGATTTCTACGATAAATTGAAGAGCATGACGCGCGGCTATGCCTCTTTTGATTATGAGTTTCTCGAGTTCCGCCCAGGAAAGCTTTCGAAATTGGATATTTTAATTAACGGCGATAAAGTCGATGCGCTCTCTCACATCGTCCATGAAGATAAGGCTTATGAGTGGGGGCGAAAAATTTGTGAGAAGCTGAAAGATTTGATTCCGCGCCAAATGTTTGAAGTTGCCATCCAGGCCGCGATTGGCTCAAAGATTATTTCACGCGAAACCGTTCGAGCGATGCGCAAGAATGTGACAGCGAAGTGTTATGGCGGGGATATTTCGAGAAAACGCAAGTTGTTGGAAAAACAAAAAGAAGGCAAGAAACGCATGAAGCAGTTGGGGAGTGTAGAAATTCCTCAGGAAGCTTTTCTTGCGGTGCTTAAAGTGGAGTAATGGATGTCAACCTTGACCAAAGATAAAAAATCTAAAAAGAATAAGCGATTTAACGCCAAGCCAATCGCATCAGGCAAGAAAGCGCAGTCCAAAAGTCAAGTACGCGAATTCAGTGAAGCGATTCTCGTTGCGCTCTTTTTTGCATTGATTCTCCGTACATTCGTCGTACAAGCTTTTCGCATTCCGACGGGCTCCATGAAAGACACGTTGCTTGTCGGCGATTTTCTTCTCGTGAACAAATTCATTTATGGCGCCCGAACGCCGGATTCAATTCCTTTTACAGACATTCTCTTGCCTTACCTGAGACTTCCCGCCTTTAAAAATCCCGAGCCGGGAGAAATTGTCGTTTTCAAATTCCCCGACGATCCTACACAGGATTACATCAAGAGATGCATCGCCGGGCCGGGACAAACGATTGAAATGATCGACGGCAATGTTTTCGTGGACGGCAAACCTGAAGGAAAGAAAGAGCCTTTGCCGAATTTGGGAAAATATGATCCGGGGGACGGAGCGTTTTGCGACTACTACAAAATCACCCGTGACGGCGGGCAGACCTATCAAATCCGCACTTTCAAAGACAAGCGCTTTGCCAATAAAAGTTTTGCGAAAGTATATGTTCCGCGCGAAGGCGACACAATTGAGCTCACGCCGGAAAACGTAAGAAAATATCAGCGGCTTATAACCAAGCGTGAAGGACGTACGTTGTCGATGAGCGGCGGCGCCGTGCTGGTGGACGGCCAGCCCGCTACTGAGTTCACCTTCTCTCAAGATTATTATTTCATGATGGGCGACAATCGGGATAACAGCTCAGACAGCCGCGAGTGGGGACTGCTGCCGCGCGAAAATGTCGTTGGGGAAGCCTTGATCATTTATTGGTCATGGGACAAGGGGCCGGAGCTTTGGGAACTGCACAAAAAAATTCGCTGGGGCCGCTTGGCCAACCCAATTCGATGATTGTCGTTCACGATCTTAATTTTCAATGACTCAGTCTGCCAGTCAAGAATCCGCGCTTTACTTTCACATTCCTTTTTGCGAAAAGCGTTGCTCGTATTGCGATTTTTATACGGTTGCCAAACGAAGCAACGCCATTCCTTCCTACGTTGAAGCTCTTCTGCAAGAAATCAAGCTGTACGCTGACAATCATCATTGGCAAGAACGCACTTTTTCAACGATATTTTTCGGCGGGGGGACGCCGTCGCTTTTGCGGGCTGAGCAGATCGATAAAATTCTGACCGCTGCGAAACGGTCTTTTCAGATTTCCAGCGATGCGGAAATAACGATGGAAATGAATCCGGGCACGACAACGCGAGAAACGATGCAAGGCTATCGCCGCGCCGGAGTTAATCGTGTCAGTCTCGGCGTGCAGTCATTCTGGCCGGACGAGCTGCAGCAAGTTGACCGTGAACACTCGGTTGACGATATTCACCGCAGCGTTGCTGATGCACGTGACGCAGAGTTCGAAAATATATCTATCGATTTGATTTTCGCCCTGCCCGGCCAAAAACCTTCGCGATGGAAACACAATTTAGAACAAGCCGTCGGGCTCAAGCCAAACCATATTTCCGCTTATAATCTGACAATTGAAGACGGTACGCCGCTTTTCAAATTATTGAAAGCTGGAAAAGTCAAGCCATTGACGGAACGGCAAGAAAGGCCGGTCTATAATTTTACCATCGATTTTCTGGCGCGAAACGGGTACGAGCAGTACGAAGTCTCGAATTTCGCGCGACCGGGCTCCGAGAGTCGGCACAACACGAAATATTGGGACGGCAGCCATTACCTCGGGCTTGGCGCTTCGGCCCATTCCTTCGACGGCAAGCGTCGTTTTTGGAATATCGACAATTACGTGCATTATATCGACAAGCTGAAAAAAGGCGCGCTGCCAATCAAAAACGAAGAAGTTCTCACCGAAAAGCAGAATCGTTTCGAAGTAATTTTTCTCGGTTTGAGACGGAATATCGGCGTCAATATTCCTGAGTTTGATGAAAAGTTTTCCGCCAATTTTCTCGAAGACTACGCCCCGCAGATAAAACGACTGATCAACGCTCCAGCGCCGCTGCTCAAATTTACCCAAGATCAACTTCAACTCACCCGCGAAGGCCTTTTGCTCTGCGACAGAGTTTGCGCGGAGTTTTTATAGAGCTTCTTTGCCCAGATCACGGGCGTTTTAGAAGATTTTGAGCATCATCCACATAGCCGTTGCGGAGACCGGCGTACTTCCACGTCTGACCGCCGTCATTGGATCGAAAAACGCCGCCGCCGAGCGTTCCCGCATAGACTTTCGGAACTCGTAGGGGCAACCGCTATTGAGCGAACGTCGAGACGATCCATGCCTTTGAAGCTTTTTTTTCACGTTTGCTCGCCGTCTATAGATTTGTAAACGCCGGGTTCTTCTGAGCCATGTTTGGGGAATAGTTGAAAGCGATTCCCCCAAAAAATGTAAGTGTAAAAAGGCGCATCGTATTCTCAGCTCATATGATTCGGCTTAAATTAGCACTTCCTGTTTTACATTGAAAATCATCGCGCGCAAGAAAAATCGCGGACAAAGAGATTCCGTTTCAATAGCCTTGTACATTTGCGAATGGAAACAAAACTTTCGCAAGAAAGGACTGGAAGGAAAAATTCATGAAGCTTCTAATATTTCGCCACGTTTGGGGCGTTGAGCCGCCATGGGACGCGCATTATGCTGATTCCGCGGCGAAGGGATACGACGGCATTGAAATTTCGCTCTCCCAAGTCGAAGACGCCCAGGCGTTTCATGCGCAGATGGAGCGGCACGATTTCAAATCGATTCAGATGATCTACACTGTCGGCGATTCTGTGAAGGAACATATCGAATCGTTCCGCGAACAAGCTTTTGTCGCTTCAGAACTTCGCCCAATGATGATCAATTGTCACAGCGGGAAAGACGCTTTCTCACACGAAGAGAGCGTTCAGTTTTTTCATGAAGCATTGCAAATAGAAGCTGACCTGGAAACGCCGGTTGCACACGAGACGCATCGCGGGCGAATTCTCTACAATCCGTGGATCACTTCGCGATTGCTGGATCACTTTGTCGATTTAAAACTATGCAGCGATTTTAGCCATTGGGTTTGCGTCTGCGAGCGGATTATCGACGACCAGATCGAAATCATCCGGCAATGCGCGGAACGAACCATTCATCTTCACGCTCGCGTTGGTTTTCCGGAAGGGCCTCAAGTTCCGGATCCGCGAGCGCCGGAGTATCAGCCGTTTGTCCAGGCACATGAGCGATGGTGGGACGTCATTTGGACCTCACAAAATGAACGGAATCAAGCCGTTTCCACCTTGACTCCCGAGTATGGCCCGCCTATGTACCTACACACGTTGCCTCACACAAATGTTCCGGTTGCAAATCTGTCCGATATTTGTGATTGGCAAGCGACGCGGCTTCGAGAAAAGTTTAACACAAAATTTGGATAGAATTGAAAAGTGCAGGATTTCATCATCAGCCAAGCGCTGAAATCGTTTACACCGCGCCGCTTTATAAATGTAGCTCAATCAATCGGCGGTTTCGCCGCTTCCGTTGCCTTGCGCCGTCCAATAATCTGGGGGCTTCCGCCGGTTCTCACGGTTGAACCGACAAACTACTGCAACCTTGATTGCCCACTTTGCGTGACAGGTAGCGGCAAACTGACGCGTTCGCAAGGCCGAATGCACCCGGAAACATTTCAACGCGTGATCGATGAAATCGGCGATAAAATCTGGTACGTAATTCTCTATCACCAAGGCGAACCATACTTGAACAACGGCTTTCTGGATTGCGTGAGATATGCTAAAAAGCACAAGCTTTATACTGAAACGAGCACGAATGCGCATTATTTGACGCCGCAGAACGCCGAGCGTACCGTCGAAGCCGGACTTGACGCAATGATCGTTTCGCTGGACGGCGTGACGCAGAAGACTTATGAAAAATATCGTGTGAAAGGAGAACTTGAGCGCGTGCTTTCAGGAGTGCGCAATTTGGTCGCCGCCAAGAAGAAAGCCGGAAGCAAAACGCCGTATATTTTGCTGCAATTTTTGGTCATGCGGCACAATGAACATGAAATTGAAGAAGTTAAACGCGTGGCCAAAGAGCTGGAAATAGATCGTCTGTTGCTCAAGAATATTCAAGTGGAAACGCATGACGAAGCGCTGGAGTGGATGCCTAAAAATGAAAATTTCCAGCGCTACGAAGTCCTGGAAGATGCGATCAAAGTGCGGCGAAACGGGCGTAGCGTCTGTCCGCGTCCGTGGCTCTCAACGCTCATGAATTGGGATGGAACGGTCGTCCCCTGCTGCTTCGACAAGAATGGCGCACATACGATGGGCGACACAACGAACGGAGAAAAATTCGTCCAGGTTTGGAGTAAAAACGAATACAATGCGTTTCGAAAAAACATGCTCAACCAACGCGACGAGATCGAAATCTGCCGCAATTGCAATCAGGGATTTAATGTGTGGATTTAATCGCATTCAGGAGTGCAAAGCTTGCTTTGCTTTTTTGCTGACAGCGAAAAGAAGCTCAAGCACCGACGAAATGTCCGGGGAAGCTTTCAATAGTAGCAAGGCAAGCCATGCACTCCTTAATAACCCCGTTTTCATTCAAACTCAACAAGCCTGACAGACTTTGCATAATCCGGTCTGGTTGAAACGCTTCGAAATTCCTGCATTTTTTCCGTCCCCGGCTCGCCGATTCGAATTGTATACTTTCCGTCTTTCAAAACTCTTGGCTTAAAATAATCCCCGCTGATTCGCAACGTTTGCACGATCTCGCCGTTCGTCTCATCGATCACTTGTAAAACCGGATTTTTTATGCCGCTGACCTTGAACCCAGGTAAATAATTGGCGTCGCGTGTGTGTGGAAAATTGTCGTTTTGGTTGAAAACGACCGGCCAATCGGCGTACGGTCGGGCGTTTGGCCCAGACGGATCAACCCAGCTCGGCCAATTTTCAAAGGTTATGTTGCGCGTTTCTTTATTCAAGCGCACAATGCCGTAACCCGGAACACGCTCATAAAGCCGCGCCGGTTTTCGATCCGTCTGGCGCGGATTGGCGATGGCGTGAACGGTAATTTTATTACCAAAACCATCTTCGAACTCACCGGTGTATTTTGGCGTACCCGGCTTGCGATTCTTACCCAAAGAAGGCGGGGGAAACCATCGTCGCGGCCAAATGTTCGAGATTGCCGGAACGCAGAGAGCGTACGCGGCGTCGTTCCAATTTTCGATGCCGTATTGAACTGTACTTCCGAGATGTTGATCGCCTGCGATATGAAAGGCGAATCCTTTGCGTAAGATTTTCAAAGCATCGTTGCGCGGAGTTTGCGGCCAGCCGTTCGAGTCAAAATCGCTGACCATTTTGTCGTTCTCAGCATATTCGCCCAGTTGATAAACTTTCATTCCCGGCACGACCTGATCGCTGGTAGCGTCATGCGGCAATGTTGCGAGATTGGTGAAAATGGTTTGCGAAAGCGCCACTTTCATCCACGTACCATTTGACCAGTCAGCCGTCCATTTTTCTAAAAAGTCGAGTTGTCGCTCACCCAATAGTTTTGCATTGGGGAGATCGGCCTCGGTTTTTGGGTTAAAATCCGGGTTCTGCGGCCAGCCGTTCCAGATTTTCGCTCTGGGCAGCAACGGCTTTGGCGCGGACTTAAATTTTCGATCTTCCAGTACAGCGAAGCTCACGCCGCCGTAATTCACTTCGCAATAATAAACGCCGATCCCTTGATCGATCGGCGACGGATCGTGAGGATCGGGCAGGTGGCTCGTTTGCGTCTTTTCGACCAGCCTGACCCACTCGGGAAACATCTTGTAGCCGCCGGTATCCTGCATGTCCGACTGCGTTCCGTCCGTGCCGGTCGCCTTGCCGCTCTGCCCCCAAATATTGCCGTGATACACGTCATGATCGTCAGTAATCGCGATCATCGGCCGGTCGCGCAAAATGTCTCCAAAAGCCCATCCGAATAGGTACCACTTGCGCAAGTAATCTAGTTGCGCTTTTTCAAACGGTGCGCGTTGAACGCCGTAACCGCCAACGCCTTCGTAAATTTGGTCTCCGGCAAAAAACAAAATATCGGGGTCATGTTTTTTTAGGTTGGCGACGAGTTCTTGTTGCGGAAAGCCCAAATCGTTGTTACAGGTCAAGGCGCCGATCGTAAAATCGTTCTTGTCGGAAGGTTCGCGCCGAAAAACGCCTTCGTGAAAATACGTTTTCGTTTTGTTTTCACCAACGGAAAGATCATACGCCAAACGGTATTTCTTTCGTTGCCCGCCGTCCCAGTTTTCCAACCGAAAATGCGCTGTTCTTGCAAGAGCGTCAATGTCTGATTCCGCCGCTGTTTTCCACTCGCCGTTTTGCTCAATTTGTAGTCTTACGACCTGAGTGTCTTCAACGGAAAGCGGCGGCATTTGCGCGGTCAATTTCAGCACGTTTTTGCTCAACGTATACTGCGCCCACAAAATCGGCCCAAACGTTCGATCTTCGTGCGCTTCAATATTTTCGCCTGTGATGCGCCAATCCGAAAACCAGGCAGACGGCTTTTCACGTGCATTATCTTTTGTCGGGAAATGGCTGACAAGCGAAAACAATCCCGCCAGTGAATCTAATGGGACGCGCCCTCGCTCAATTTCCGAAATCACTGCGCCGTTCGCAGGGTGGAGAGCTTGCAATTTCAGATGATATTGATTTTCTCGCGCAGTTCCTTCTAATGCGAGTTCAATTCCAGAGCCGCTCAATTTATCGAGCAGATCTGCTTCAGCGTGCCGGACACTATTTTCGCTCAAAAATAATCCGCCTTCCGTGGAAATGCCGGCGTTGAACCCAACGCCGTGAACGGCGCTGTCGCGATAATCATCAAATCGCCCTTTTACGCCCAGCCGGAATCCAACCCAGGCGTCTTTTATCTCGGCACTTTCTGGCGACAACAGACCAACCCGTGCGCGAACGGAAAAATCGCCCGGCTTCGTTGAAAGTTCGCGCGTTAAGAGATTTACGCTGCGATTTTCGCCGCTAAAAACGCATTCCAGACGGCCGTCTGCGATTCGCCAATCCTGCAACCGATTCGCCCAATACTCCGGCCCGATCCAAACACGTTCAATATGTGCAGGCCAGTGACCCTGGAATTCACTTGGCTGCGGCTCCTGCTGGCAGGCAAACAGGCATACAAAAAAAACTACAAACAACCGACGAGTCATTACTTTTCCTCCACCCGAGTCATGTCCAAATCAGAATATTGGAAAACTAAACGCGTCTCAAGTCTGGAGCAAAGGGAATCGCACTGCGGTTGTTACAAACAAAAACGGCAGCTCCAAATGAAGCTGCCGTTTTTGACAATCGATTTTAAAGTGTGACTTTTTTCAAGAAACTACTTTGCCAAAATCAGCTTTTTCCGAGCGACAAAATCATCGGCTTGCAAGCGATAGATATAAATACCGCTCGAAACTTTCGCACCGGTTTCATTTGTGCCGTCCCAAACGACGCTGTGTCGTCCACTGGGCATGGACTGCGCGACAAGCGTTCGGACGAGTTTGCCGCTGACATCGAAAATCGCCAGGGAAACATCAGTGCTTCTCGGAATGGCAAAACGAATTGTCGTGCTCGGGTTGAATGGATTCGGGTAGTTTTGCGCCAATTCAAAATTCGTGACAACCGTTTCGGTGACCGCACTCAGATCATTCTTGGCTCTCGCGAGTTCGACGGCGCTATTGTCCAGATCTTCCGGAAAATGGCGGGTGAAAGTCATGCCTTTTTCCATGCCAATTGCATACGCACAAATCGATCCTTTGAAAGAACAATGTTCTTCAAATTTCACGATAGCTTTTGGCGCGAGAATCGCCCCGCGAATAGAAGCGCGTTCACCAATGTGCAAACTGCCGATTTGCATTGACTTAAAAATCACTTGGTCGCTTGCTTCTGCGTCTGGAGAGATGACGACCTGTGAAAAATCGCTCATTTCCATCTGATGAACGATATGAATGCGTACCGGGCCGTCGGTGACGTCGGCGGCAAGCGTTGCGCCCGTTCCGACCTCAAGCTTGTTGAAGTAATAATCGCCTGCTCGCAAGTTCAGAGTTGCTAACGCTTCGAGACCCGCCCGATTATAAGAACCTGGCGCTAGATCGACCACGCCACGTTTGAGGACGAGAACATCGTCACCGCCAGCGGTGAAGTCAAGAACCGGCATTGAAATGAGTGCCACTTCTGCCGGAGCTGTAACTGTGCCAGTGACAACGGCGGAACGCGCAACGCGTGCGGAATCGCCGGCAGTCACGTCACCGTCGAGTGTATTAAACGGCCCCAATGCGGCGTAAATGCCTGCCGTCAAATTTCCAACCATTTCACTTGGATGACCCGGGTATATGGCGATGCGACCGTTTGAATGAATATTGCCGGTGGAAGGGCGATATTTGTTGATTCGAACGTCGTCGTCGGCAAGAAACACAAAATCGTGTACCGTGACAGTGACTTCATCGCTCTGCGAACAGCCATTAGCATCTGTGACCGTAACTGTGTAAGTTGTGGTCTTGCTCGGCGCCGCAACCGGATTGGCCGCAGTCGGATCGTCCAGCCCGATTTCCGGAGACCAGGAAATAGCGTACGGTCCAGTGCCGCCGGAAGCCGTGACAACTCCGCCAATCGTGGCCAACTCGCCCACACAAATCGCAGCGTCATCGCCTGCGTCCGCCACCGGCAACGGCAGCACCGTCACTGTGACAGCGTCGGTGTCGGTCAAGCCGTTAGCGTCCGTGACTTCAACAGTGTATTCCGTCGTCGCGTCTGGAGCCGCTTTCGGATTCGAGGCAGTCGGATCATCCAAGCCGTCGACCGGCGTCCAACTGTACGAATAGGGCGGCGTCCCGTCCGTCGCCGTCGGCGCCCCGCCGATGGTGACGGAATCGTCTAAGCAAATACCATGATCTTCGCCTGCATCAGCCGTCGGAGGGGTGACGGATCGTTCGAATTGAGAGAACTCGTAGGCTTGGGTAGCAGCGACATCATTGGCAACTAGATTGGCTCCACCTCTTCCAAAGATTAGCAGATCTTTGACGAAGAATGGTCCGTCGACACCGTTATCGCCGATCTTTATACCTTCGAATACAAAGTCAATATTGACAACACCTGCGTTCAATGTGGATGAGTTTCCCGCAAAATCGATCTCGTTGCCGTTGCCATCGACCAACTTTGCACTCCATTCATAAAAGTCGGTCTTCAGTAAGTTCACTTCGGTCTGGACTGTTAAAAGATCAAACAAACCGTTGTTGTCTGTATCCGTGCCAAAGTCCCCTGAACCGCCAGTCAGAAATATTTCTGGTCGTTCAAAGTCACTCGGTTTATGGGTTGATGTTGTATGAGCATTGGCAATGAAATCAACAATGAGTTGCTCTTGCGTCGTTATCTCAGTAAGAACGAGTTGCTCAATGCTATATGGACCATCTACGCCGTTTTGAAAGATAAGACGACCGTCGAATGACAGATTCACGGTATGGCTTCCGACTCCTAGAGTAGACGAAGTCGTGGAAATATCGATTATATTGCCGTTAGAATCTTTGAGTAGGCCTGTTACGGCGTACTCGCCTTCGGTGTCGATATCAACTCCAATTTCGATTCTAAGTTCTTCGAACAACCCATTGCCATTGCTGTCGTGCCCAGCATCATTGAATGCCCCATCAAATTCCGAGCCGCTTTGAGAAACCGTTACCGTCCTTAAGACTTCTCGCGAAAACTTGACGGATGTAGTTCGTTCAACAGTGGATCGTATGCTGTAAGTGCCTGATTGAGTTGTATTGGAGAAAACATTGAAGTATACGCCATCATTGGCAACTGGGTCTCCGTTTGTCCCGTCATCAAACAATGTTATTGTTTGTGTGGATTCGTCCGGTAATGTGACTGTAGCGGTGACGCTAGAGCCTGTTACAGGACTACCATTTTCCTTGGCTTCGCTAGATATTTCAATCTGCGCACCGTTACTATAGAAACTTAAGTTGGTATTCGTTGAGTAAGTAAAAGCCGTTTCTTTGACGAATGCGGTTAAAGAATATGATTCTCCGTTAGGAGAAGTCACATTAGCGCCAGTTACTTCAGTCGTCCAACTCCCGCTTTTCGGATTTTGGATAAAATAGGTTTCTGCTTGGAAGTCATCAAAGATTTGAACAGAAGCGAACTCAATATTCGGGTCGTTTTGAGCAAAAGAAGGATCAATTCTGTTCCCGTCGGGATCAATTAAAACCAAATCCAGATCTGCGTTTCCCCATAATATCTGGAAAGACGCTTGAGAAGCGGGATCAAGCGCTATAGAATGTGTGTTTGTAGCTCCGTGCGCTATTTCGGCAGAGAAGCTTTTAGTGTGTTCCAACCTTCCTAGGGGGTTTTCTTCTGTCGATGTCATTTCTGCTCTTACCCCGCCAAAGCTGCTATTACTCGCTTGCGCTATCGAAGCTATTTGATAATTCGAACCGCTTGTTGCAAGAACCGGTGTAGTGGTTTGTCTGAATGGGGCGAGAAAAGGGAGTAGAGTATTATAAATGTCTTCCGAATTGTACACCCCCCCTCCAAATAGCGGAACACTGAAATGCCTACAAGTTGTTTCACTAGACGTGAGTTGAAACCTTGTAGCATAGCTCAATGAATGCGCGCTGAAAACCTGAACGATCTCGTCATCGGCGAAAGGCAAGTCGTATAGTACACGATTTCCTGTAAAATCACATGCCATTGAGATAATATGAGTGCTAGGATTTTGGCCATTTGCCAGATTGAATCTCGCCATCGCATCTGGAGTTAAATCGAGAATTCCTGGCCGAAAGCTTCTTCTTGACGACCATCTTTCTGCAACTGGTGTTCCCGCATTGGGAGTCCCGATCTGGTACAAGACTTCAATATCGTTGTTATTCGTAATATATCGGCGTGAATCTACCCCCCCTTTACTATGTGCGACAATATTGATCTTCGATACACCATATCTGTTCTTAAGCGCTTCGACTTCTTCACCCACCTGATGGCTATTCGCTTGAATCGTAGCTGTTCCGCCGAGTTGAACTGCATTATTGCGAATTTCAAGTCCATCCAACCTTGGTATCCATAAGTCTTCCCATATATCAGGACTGCTATTGAACCCGTGTAAAAGAAGAATCGGGCGCCATGCTTTGAGACCTCGCAACAACACCCAGTCAATTGCTGTACACCAAAACTCCCCAACTCCAGCATTTGCTACATCTATATCAATTCTTATCGTATTGACCATCGGAGTAATTGTCCCGCCTTCCGCTGGAGCGCTTGGAAATTTGACATCACTAATGTGTATCGGGAATGTATTGTAGATCCAGGTGTTGTTTTCCCCCGTAAGCTGACCGACTTTCTTATCATTGAAATAGACATCATCTCTTTCCGGTTGAAATCCACTGACTTGAGCAAAGAAATCAACATCAAAAGCAGGCATCTCTAATGAAAGAAATTCTGAGATGAGTTTATTATCCAGTAAAGTTTTGAGCACATCGTCATCTAAGGTGTTGTCTCCTTTGGTTTTGCCGACGAATCTGGTAACTTCGAACTGAATAATCAGCGGTCCACCGCTACGAAATGTGCATCCGGTATCCAGAAATGGTCCATCGTCGATAATGAAATTTTCGTCATCCGCTTCGGGCGGATCAAAGGGCGAAGATCTGACTGCCTCTATGAAATTAGTCATCGGCTGGTCCTGTGAGAAAACCATGTTTGAAGACAAAAGCGCCAATAAAACAACTGAAAGTTTAGAAATGTGAAAGATAGGACCCCAGGTTTTTGATTGCATCTGCGACCTCCATTTGTAAAAGAGTGTTTGATGAGATAACCTAAGATTTTGTCAGAAAGTCACTTGAATAGTACTTGCTCATTCAAATCTTAAGTCTGTGAAGTAATGCGCAACGTTACCCAAAGCCGTCCCTGGCAACGTTGAGAAAGGAGAGTCAATGCGGAATACTTCCACATTGAAACGGAAATATCAGGAATGGAGGAGAATTGTAGCGATGATACCCGATGCGATTGCCCCATTCCCCCAATAATTTTCGAGGTGATTGTCTCTCCACCTCAGAAGTGTGACTTGCTTGTCTCGCTTCTTTAATTGAAATCTACAGTTATCAAGGCAATCTGCGGAAAACTTTGTTGTTTCCGTCGATTCTTGAACCAGCTAAACCGCAAATTTCCTACAGCTTTGGAAGACAGATTCTGAAAGAACGCTTCCTGCAGAACAAGGTTCTCGCTTGCGAAAAATGCGCTTTTGGCACTTACAGATTAGTGTGGGAGAATTTCGAGTAAAAGGCGCTGCACGTTCCCGCCCATGATCAATGCGATTTCGCTGCCGGCGAATCCGGCGTCGAGGAGGGCTTGCGTGAGATGTGAAATATGGGCTGCGTCGAAAGGTGTGGCGACGGCGCCGTCCCAGTCGGAGCCGAGGGCGACGTGCTCGACGCCGACGAGGTTGGCGGTGTATTGAATGGCGCGGACGATGGAATCAACGTCTTCACCGCAGGTCGCTTGTTCAAAAAAGGCGATTCCAATGACGCCGCCGGTTGCGGCCACGCCTTTGAGATGTTCGTCGGAAAGATTGCGCACGTTGTCACATGTGCCGCGCACGCCGGTGTGCGAGACAAAAATCGGCTTGGTCGACATATCGAGAATATCGTCGATGGTTTTAGGCGAAGCGTGCGCAACGTCGACGATCATGCCGATGCGCTGCATGTACTGGATGACTTTTTTTCCGAATTCCGTCAGCCCGCCTTTTTTCTCGCCGTGCGCCGAACCGCCGACTTCGGTGTCAAAAAAATGCGTCGGCGCCATCATTCGAAAGCCGGCGTCAAACAAAACTTGCACGTTTCCAAGTTCGCCTTCCAGGACTTGAGATCCTTCTAAACCCAAAAAACCAGCGGTCATGCCGGGATTGCTGCGACGCATTAAATTGTACTTGATTAAATCTTGTTGCGTGCGAATGATTTTAAACTTACCGCCTGAATTCTTTTCAACTTTCTTTAACTTGTTTGCTTGGAAAAGCGCACGCGCTCGCAAACTGCGCCACGTTTCGGAAGGCCAGCGTTGGGCGATTCCGAGTAGCGTAATCAAATCAAAATTGTCGGCGGGATTGCTCTCAAAGTTGAGCCCGTTCGGAATTTTGGAAACAACCGTAAACGCTTGCAGCGCCACATTGCCTTCAATAAGCCGCGGCACGTCAACATGACCGTGATCGTTACGTTCCAACAAATCGCGATTCCAAAGCAAGGCGTCGGCATGCAGGTCGGCGATCCAGAGTTGATCGTGCAATTCAGCGGCTTTTGCAGATAGTTTTTGCGTTTCTTGGGAAATGACTTTGTTAGCGACGCGTTCGAGCAGGGTAGGGGCGACGAAGAAAAAGAGTAGTGTGAGAAGTATCAAAAGGGCGAGCAGAATTTTGAAGGATTTCTTCATTTGTAACAAGTTTTCTTTGAGTCCTCGTTTCACTGGTTCCTCAAAGAATATTTCCCATCATCATAATCAAAGTAGATTCTTCCCGTTAGAAGCAGTTTAAAAGGCAGTCAGCTTCCCTTATACTTTGAGCCAAGCTTTTTGAAGCTTTGTGGTATGATTTCCAAATGCTATCCCACAGATCTCAACCACGAGAAATGGAAAATCGTAGATGCTGATGGCCGCAAATACTCTCGTGACCACAACCAGCATTGAAGCGGATCGTCCGTTTTTAAAAAACGCTTGTCAGGGTGATGGAATCCTGAATGAAACGTTTGTTCTGGAGTGGGATTCAGGCTGCTTTTTTCTTCAAGCGCCGTTGTGAACCTTTCAAATATTCACGCACTGGTTTTTGCGTTTCTTTCTTGAGAGATTGGTACATTTTCCAGCTCAAGTTGTTCAAATCGAAAACCAGCTCAACCCAATGCTCATCTTCAAGAATCACAAAGTAATGCACTTTCGGCGAAGCGCTTTGTTCTTCACGCCATGACAAATTGATTTGCGTCACCTTTAGCACGCGCTCCTCAATTTCAATACGCAAAGGCTCAACGACTTTGCCGTGACAGTGCGCCAGCACTCGAATAGGCTTTTTCACTTCAATTTTTTCATAGACGTACATTTTCAGACTCCTCTTGCCGCGAATGACTTCCTGTCGTTTTGATCGGCGTTGCACATCCGTTTGCCGCATAATCTTTTGAATCGATTTCATATTCTCCTCAACTCAAAATGGTGGACACAAGTATAATATAAAAAATGAATCCGTTTGCGTAAAGAGCAATTTTTAAAATTTTCAGAAGCGGCGCGAAAAGCGTTTTATGTCCCGTCAAAAGTCCGTTTATTCCAGCCTTCAAAATTCATTTTAACGACGGGCGGAATGCGATTTAAAGAACATCCTCTGGCCAACATGCCGTTTGCCAAGCTTTGCCTCAGCGGCCTGTTGTTTTTCACCAGCTTCAACATGATTATCCCTGAGCTGCCAAACTACTTGAGCTCGATGGGCGGGGAAGATTTCAAGGGGCTCATTATTTCACTTTTTACGCTGACGGCAGGCATTTCTCGCCCCTTCAGCGGCAAGCTCGCCGATTCGATTGGGCGGATTCCGGTCATGATCATTGGCGTCAGCGTTTGCGTCGTCTGCGGGCTGCTTTACCCAATGGTTAATACCGTTTTTGCATTGTTGTTTTTACGGTTCTTGCACGGTATTTCAACGGGATTTAAACCAACTGGCACAGCCGCGTTTGTAGCCGATGTTGCGCCGGAAGACAGGCGAGGGGAAGCAATGAGCTACCTCGGTTTTTTCAACATGGTCGGTCTGGCGCTCGGTCCGTACCTGGGTGGAGAAATTGCGCTGCGCTGGAACGTGGACGCAGTCTTTTACACCTCAACGGTTTTCGCTTTTCTTTCCATTGTCATCATCGCGAACATGAACGAGACTTTGCAGCAAAAACAAAAGTTCTCGTTCAAATTGCTCAAAATCAAACGTCAGGACGTCTACACGCCGCGCGTTCTGCCGGCGGCGATTGTGATGATGTTTGGCGCCTATCCTTTCGGCATGGTGCTCACCCTCGTGCCTGATTTCAGTCAACATCTGGGCTTGGCCAATAAGGGCGCTTATTTTGCATTTTTTACTCTCAGCTCGATGGTTTCCAGGCTCCTTTTTGGAAGATTCTCCGATATTTACGGACGCGAACCCGTGATTGCCTGCTCGCTGGCCGGCGCCATTATCACGCTCGTCATCACCGGGATGGCGGATTCCGGATTTATGCTCATCGTGTGCGCCTGCTCAATGGGCATTTTCGCCGGGCATACAGCTTCTACCATTCTCGCATGGACGATTGACTTAGGCGACCGGAAGCACATTGGCCGGGCGATGGCGACGATTTACATCGCGCTGGAAATCGGCATTGGCAGCGGCGCTTTTATCAGCGGATTGGTCTACGCGAACGCGGCGGAAAACTTCAAGTTCGCGTTCTGGTTGAGCGCGCTTTGCGCATTTATCGCACTTGTCTATCTTTTAAGGTACATGATGAAAACGAGGCGCGGACGATTCCGCCGAGAACCGCAAATTTTATCAGAAGCGAACTAAGAGATGAGATTTTTTTTTCGATGTAAAGCTATTTTGTTTCCGGCGATTCTACTGGCTTCAGGCTGCTCAATTTTCGCCCCAAAACGCAAGGCCGAAGCGCTTTTGTTTCCTTTTGCGCCAAAGGAAAGCAGGGCGGCGTACTTTGCCGTTCATGAATTTCTTCAAAGTTGCATCTCTGACAGCACTCCGGTCGCAATATCGCGCGTTTCGAAAATAGACACGGTTATTATTAACGAAGAGAAGCAAACCGTCGAAATATTCTTGAACGACGATTTCGGGTACATCCCTTTCCGCGAAGAATCAATCGCTTCGATTTACGCTGACTTATCGATGCGGCTTCGAAAAAAATATCGGAGGTTTCAACCAAAAGTTTTCACCCTTTCCCAGCCAATCGAAGCGCTAATTCCTAATATTTACCGATCCGATCCGGCGGAAATCGACCCTGCCAGAAAGCTTAAGACCATCCCGCCTAAGCCGCAAATTACTCGAAATCTGAGCAAGCCGTACAAAATAACCAACGGTTTGCAAAACCGACACATTGCGTTGTGGCATAGTCACGGTTGGTACTACGAAGCGAGCCTCGACCGTTGGGAATGGCAGCGAGCGCGCTTATTTCAAACCATCGAAGATTTGCTACCCATGAGCTTCGTTTTACCTTACGTCGCGCCGATGCTTGAAAACGCCGGAGCTTCCGTTTTTCTGCCGCGAGAGCGCGATCCGCAAATTCACGAAGTGGTCGTTGATAACGACGGCGCCGATTCTCTCAGCTATCAGGAGTGGTCGGCGAGCGACACGCTGGGGTGGAGTACAGCCCCGATTCCCGGTTTTGCCCAACCTTCGTCTATTTTTGATGATTCCTTCAAACCGTTCGAAGCTGGAACTTCGCGGCATTTTACTTCTGAGACTTCCAAAAGCGCCGAGGTGCGCTGGAGCCCGGAGATTCCGCAATCCGGAGAGTATGCGGTTTACGTCAGCTACGCTTCGACAGCGCAAAACGTCGATGACGCGCATTACACGGTTAATCATGCCGGCGGAAAAACTGAATTTCGAGTCAATCAAAAAATGGGCGGCGGTACGTGGATTTATCTTGGAACTTTTAAGTTTGATCAAGGACAGAATTCGGAACGCAGCAGCGTTGTTCTAAGCAATGAAAGTCGTACAACGGGCTTAAACGTCAGCGCGGACGCCGTACGGTTTGGCGGCGGGATGGGCTCCGTCACACGCAACGGCAAAACCGGCGGCAGACCGCGATTTGTGGAAGCGGCGCGCTATTATTTGCAATACGCCGGCATGCCGGATACGCTCGTTTACCAGGTTTCCGAAGTCAATGATTATCAAGACGATTACAAATCGCGCGGCGAATGGGTCAACTATTTGCGCGGCGCGCCCTACGGCCCGAACAAAGATCGTGAGACGCAAGGCTTGGGAATTCCGGTTGATCTGTCTCTGGCGTTCCATACAGACGCCGGCGTTACCCGCTCGGACACCACCATCGGCACGCTTTTGATTTACAGCAGTCCCGGAGCCGACACTTTGCGCGATTTCCCGGACGGCGGATCGCGCTTCGCCAATCGCGATTTCGCCGATATTTTGCAGACGCAGTTGGTCGAAGATATTCGCGCCAAGTACGATCCGATCTGGTCGCGGCGGCCAATTTGGGATAAAGAATACAGCGAAGCTTTTCGACCAAACGTGCCCGGCGCTTTGTTGGAATTGTTGTCGCATCAGAATTTTCTCGATATGAAATTTGCGCATGACCCGCGCTTCAAATTCGACGTTGGACGCGGCATTTACAAAGCAATGCTCAAGTTTCTCGCCTTCCAAAACGATTTTGAGCCGGTCGTTCAGCCGCTGCCGCCGACGCATTTCCAGGCGACTTTTTCCCGCCAAAATCAAGTGTCTTTGAAATGGCGCGCCCAAGCTGATTCTCTCGAGTCGTCCGCCGTTGCCGAGAAATTCGTGGTTTATACGCGCGTTGACAGCAGCGGATTTGATAACGGCGCGCTGACGAATCATGCCGAAATTACTTTTGACAGCCTCGATATCGGCAAAATTTATAGCTACAAAGTCACGGCGGTCAACAGCGGCGGTGAGAGCTTTCCCTCTGAAATTCTTTCCGTTGGAATCGCCGATTCAAGCCAGGGAACGGTTCTCGTCATTAACGGGTTTGACCGAATCGCGCCGCCTGCTGCGATTGAGACGGAAGAATATTCCGGGTTCGCCGATTTTTGGGATCAAGGCGTGCCGTACATTCGCGATTTGAGCTACGTTGGACGGCAGTATGATTTTGACAAGAATTCACCGTGGCTGGATGATGACGCCCCCGGACACGGCGCCAGTCACAGCGACAAGGAAACCACGATTATAGCCGGAAACACCTTTGACTTTCCCAAAATTCACGGCGCCGCGATTTTGAGCGCCGGGTATTCGTTTGTGAGCGTCAGCGATGAAGTCGTCGAGGAAGGGGCTGTTGGTTTAGGAGATTATCGAATTGTCGATTTCATTTTAGGCGAAGAAAAAGAAACGGATTGGCCGAAACCGGGGCGGGAGAAACAATTCCAAACTTTTCCTCAGGTCATGCAAAATCGTTTGACGGAATACCTGCAAAACGGCGGCAACCTTTTCGTTTCGGGGAGTTATATTGGTTCGGACTTATGCGAAGGCAAGTCAGACGAACATCCGGATCGTTTTTTCATCGAAAACGTTCTGAAAATCAAGTTTCGCACGAATCACGCAGCCAACACTGGCGGCGTATACCAGGTTGATTCGACGTTTTCGCGCGAGATGCTGAATTTTACTTTTCAGACTGAACTAGGCCCGAAAATCTACGCCGTCGAAGCACCGGACGCGATTGAGCCGAATGATGAAAACGCCAAGCGTATTTTTCGTTATTCGGCCAACAACACCAGTGCAGGCGTTGCTTATCGCGGGAAGTACCGTGTGGTCGCTTTCGGCTTTCCTTTCGAGACGATCTTGAGTACAAGGGCAAGGCGTTCAGTTATAAAAGCGGTTTTGGATTTTTTAAAATGACATTCTGTTCGAGAGGTGGGGATGAAGTTGTTCAAAAATTTTGCAAATCGGCTTTGGATTCATTTGGATAGCAGGCAAAGCTTGCTTTTCATTATTCTCTCGGGTTTTACGCTTCGAATAATTTGGTGGGCTTACGCTCAGCCGGTTCCCGTCTCGGATTTTGAGACTTATCGTTTGTTAGCACAAGGAATTTTAGAGCACGGTCAGTTCGGCGTTCCGGCTCCAACAGCTTATCGTCTCCCCGGGTACCCATCTTTCCTCGCATTATTGATTGCGATAAACGAATCAACCGCCTGGCTCGGGTTCGTCAGTGTAATTCTCTCCACTGCGCTCATTTACTTTGTATATCAATTGGCGTTTCAACTCACTTTAGAAAGACCCATATCGGGAATCGCCTCATTGATTTGTTCACTTAATCCAACCTTCATTTTCTTTTCACCGGTTCTTGCTTCAGAACACTTGAGTATACTATTGTTAGTCTCCGTATTTCTTGTACTGATCTTGGAAAAATCAAAGCAACCATCACTACGCGCAGGGCGTTTGATTTTGGCTGGTCTTCTGTTTGGAGCGGCGGTTCTGACGCGCGCGGACAACCTTTTCTACCTTCCCGTCGTTTTGGGCGCAAGTTACCTCAGTCTTAAGGAAGTCTCTGGTAAAAAGACTCTGGTTCTCATCCCTTTGTTGTCGTTTACGATGGTTATTGCGCCGTGGTATATTCGTAATTATCATGTCATCGGTCCCGGTTCGGGTTTGTCGACTTCGGGAGGAGTCAACTTTTATTACGCGCACAATGGAAACCATTATGGCTGGCATTCAATAGAAGGGAGCTTGCTGGAAGAAAAAAACGAAGCGGAGCAGCAAAAAATTCTATACCGCCTTGGCTTTGAATATCTCGCTCGCGCCGACATATTCGACATTTTGAAAGACCTTGCCTTGGGGACTGCGCAACTCTATCTTTATCCGGGAACTTACTCCGTCCATTGGAGCACGCGATTACCAAACATAGAGCCAGATATGCCGTTTCCAGCTAAAAGCCTTTCGGGCATTCAACCGCTCAAGTGGGTCACTTTGTTGTATTTGCCTATCCTGCTTTTGTCGATTCTCTCATGGATATTTTTTAAAAAATATCTATTCAAAACATGGTTCTGTTTGTACGGTCTCGTTTTTATGAACTGGGTAGGATACGCTTGGATTTTTTGGGGAAAAGCGCGCTATAGATTTGTTTCAGAAGTTGCGTTTTGTATCCTTGCTTCATTTATCGTGCATTACTTACTCAAGAAGCATGTCTTGCCTATGATCCGCTTAGATGAATCCCGAACATCGTGACGAGGTATTGGTGTTTATTCGCATTTTAAGGCATTGACCGGATTTGCCAACGAAACTTTAATTGCCTGGTAACTGATGGTCAGAATGGCGATGACCAGAGCCGATGCGCCAGCTAACGCAAAGTTCCAAAAGCTCAATTCGGCTCGATATGCAAAGCCCGCAAGCCAATTTTGCAAAGCAAGCCAAGCCACTGGCCAAGCGAAAACATTGGCGATAATGATCAGCAGGCCGAACTCGCGTACGAACGAAGACGCAATGCTTATCGCCCTCGCGCCCAATACTTTTCGAACGCCGATTTCCTTAGTGCGCCGTTCGGCGGAATATGCGCTCAAGCCCAAAAGCCCGAGGCAAGAAATGAAAATGGCCAAGAGGGTAAAATTCCCGGCAATAGTGCTGATTTTCTTTTCGAAAACGTACTGGCGGTCAATCGTTTCGTCGAGAAAATGATATTGAAAAGGTGCGTTAGGGTTAAAATCGCGCCAGACGCCCTCGATTTCCGCCAAGGTATGGGGGACGTTTTGCCCGCCAATCTTCACCATGACAACACCGTAAAGATCGATGATTGCCGTCGTATAGTCGCGCAAAATATAGAAAACCTGTCCGCCGATTTTGTGATGCAGCGATTGAAAATGTGCGTCTTGAACCACGCCAATAACAACGCCGTCTTTGCCTTGAATGCTGATTCGCTGTCCCAAAGCTTTCTCTCTGCCGATGACATTCGCGGCCGTTTCGTTGATGACGAACGCGTCGTGTGCATCCGACGGGTATTTCTGAGAAAAACCGCGTCCTTCGAGAAGATTCAGACTGAAAAACTCCATAAAATCATAATCGACGGCGGCGTTCTCCATCACGTACTCAACATTGGGGTCTTTGCCGGGCCAGATTAAATTACTGTTGTTGATGGCGTTCATAGGCAGGGAGCCTTTCAAAGTGACGCCGGATACGCCGGAACGGCTCAACAAAGCGCTTTTGACGGCGTTGAATTGTGACCCGATTTGTCCCTTGGCTGGAAAATAAACCACGTTCTCCTTTTCAAAACCCAAATTCTTGGTGCGCATAAAATCAAGTTGCGACTGCACCGCAAGCGCACCAATAATCAGCAGAATTGAAAGCGAGAATTGCACCGTCACGAGTATGTTTCTAAACCGACGGCCGCCAGTGAGTGAAAGACCGCCCTGTGTTGTTTTTATTGGGTTAAAGCCCGAAAGATAAAGCGCGGGGTACGAGCCGGCGATGAAGCCGGTTAGCAGCGTCAGCGCCAAAAAGCCTGTGACCAACCCGCCGTCAAACCAGACGACTTGTAGTTCTTTGTCGACCAAGACGTTGAAATACGGCAGGGTCATTTCAACAATGATCATCGCAAACAAGAAGGCGATGAAAGAGAGCAGGAGAGACTCGCCGAAAAACTGAAAAATGAGTTGAGTGCGTTTGGCGCCAACTGTCTTGCGCAAACCGACTTCTTTGGCGCGCTGCATCGCTTTTGCCGTGGAAAGATTCATGAAATTGAAGCAAGCGATGAGAAGAATAAAGGCCGCGATAATCGAAAAAACGTAAATGTAGCGCCGGTCGCCCGTGTCACCGATTCCGCTGACAATCTCTGCATTTAAATGAACGTCCGACAACGGCTGCAAGCCGAAGCGCTTGAGATACGGCTCCATTTGCGGTGCGTGCTTCATGACCAACGCGTTCATTTTTTCTTCGACCGCGCCAATGTCTGCGCCGGGCTGAATTTGAACATATGTTTCGTGAATGGCATTGCCCCAGGTGTAGCCGCCGGGCCAGCTCCTTTTCGTGCCTTCGTGCGTGATGTAAAAGTCAAATTTCAGCGTGGAGGTCGGCGGTGGATTCTCGACTACGGCGGAGACGCGGAAGTCTCGCCAGTTATTCCAATTGAGCGTTTTACCGAGCGCGTTTTCATCGCCAAAATACTTTTGCTTAACCGCCTCGTTCAGGATTATCGCTTCGGTGTCAGGAAGAGGATTTTCAGCGTCGCCCTGAATGACGGGAAATGAAAATATCTCGAAGAACTCGGGATCGACGAGCACGCTTTTTTCTTCATAAAACATCTTGTCGCCGTAGTGGTACGCGCTTTTGGAGTTTTGCATGATGCGCGCCATACGAACAATTTCCGGAATTTCCGCCAACGCCGCCGGGCCAAGTTTGCCGGGGGTTCGTGCGGTCACTTGGTCGTTTTCTTTCCATTCCGAAGTGATGCGGTAGATGTTTTCATTCTGGTGAAAAGCGTCGTACCGCAACTCGTTGCGCACCCACATCATAATCAGGATCGCACACACCAGCCCGGCGGCCAGTCCCGAAATATTGATAAAACCAAAGCCCTTCTGGCGGGCCAAGTTGCGAATGAAAATCTTGAAATAACTCGTGAGCATTTTCCTCTCCTCAAATTTAACAAAACGTACCGGGACGCCCCATAACACAAAAAAGCGCTCGTTTTGTCATTCTCGCGCAGGCGGGAATCCAGTCAAACGTGTGAAGCCAGTAGATTCCCGCCTGCGTGGGAATGACGTGATTTACGGCGGTCTCGCCACTTATTTGGGTTTAAACTCAGAGAAATTGACCCAACATTTGTGCCAGAACAAGATTGATATTCAAATTCACTTTCTCCGCAAGCTTCTCTGACCATAGCCTATCCGCTTGCAGCACAAAGATGTTCGTTGACGAACAAAATTCATGGTCTGCATCGATTCAGAACTTGCGCCGTCGCGAAGAAATTGTTATAATTCGCGCCGTAATTTTCGAAATTCGCCATCATAATGCAATGGAGTCAAAATGACGTTTGAAAATTCAATCATCAAAAAATACTGGCCGGCTGAGGACAAGAACAAAGAAGGCGACGTTATGCCGCTGCTGCACATTCAAATTGAAGCGGAGCTGGACAACAGCCTGCAAGTCGGGCATTTGTTCACTAGCATGGTGAGAGGCTTGGTTAAACTCACCTTTACACACCACGAAACCGGGGAATCGCTCAGTCTGGCGGCGGGCACGGTGAAGCCGTTCAATGTGAAGCAGAAGAAAACAAAAATCGGCAAGGGCGAAGACGCGGCGATTGTTATGGTTGAGTATGCGCAAATGACCATCGTCACCCAGCTCGACGAAGAAGGCAGCCTGATGACCACGCTCTACCCGCTGTTCAATCGCCCCGTTTCCATGACCGTGGAAGATTTCATCGACAAGAGCGACGCCATTGCGCAAAGCCAAAACGAGGTTGGCGCAGAAGCGTAGACAGAATCCGGGACGATCTACATAATAACGGATGTTGCTCATCGCCCAAAACGGAATGTGGTGTTTTGCCATTTTCGCAAGCCGAGAATTACAGTTGAAACTGGAACCGCCCAAACTCCGGAACGCTAGTTCCGGTCATTCTCGCGGAGGCGGGAATCCAGAAAATGGCGCCCATTCCCCTGGATTTTCGCCTCCACGGGAATGACGTAAACGCAATATTTTTATCAAGCCGATTCGTTTTGGGGCAGGTGCGTAACATCAGACACTATGATTTTCCTTTCAAATTGCGCAAAAAGAAGCCAAATTAAAGCGCAGTATCGCTGGCTTTTAATTGACGACTCGGGGAATTCATGAGCGCAACCAAAACTTTCATCAGTTACAGCCACGACTCGGACGAACACATCGACCGGGTTTTGGCGCTTGCCAACCGTCTGCGCGCCGAGGGCGTGGATTGCATTCTCGATCAGTACGAACCGCACCCGCCAAAAGGCTGGCCGCTTTGGATGGAAGAGCAAATCGATGACATGGATTTCGTGCTGATGATTTGCACCGAAATCTATTGCCGCCGCGTAAAAGGGGAGGAAAAACCGGGCAAGGGGCGCGGCGTGAAATGGGAAGGCGGCTTGATTCGCAACCATATTTACGACGCCGATGCTGAAAATCAGCGTTTCATTCCTGTGCTGCTCTCGCCGGAAGATGAAGCGCACTTGCCAACATATTTGAAGGGCTACACACGCTATTTTCTCGACGGCGACGATGGCTACGAAGACCTCTACCGCCGACTCACCAACCAACCCAAAGTTGAAAAACCTGGACTCGGAAAACTGAAAAAACTGCCGCCGAAAGAGCGCCGACAGGATTTTCGCCCGCCCAAGCTTCACCTCGCCAAACTCCCGATCACCGACCATGAAATCTTTGGCCGCGAGAACGAGCTTGCCATGCTCGACCAAGCCTGGGCGGAACCGCACGTCAATGTTTTCTCCCTCGTGGCTTGGGGCGGCGTGGGCAAGAGCGCTTTGGTGAACGCCTGGTTGAATGAGATGGAGCGCGACAACTATCGCGGCGCGCAACGGGTCTACGGCTGGTCGTTCTACAGCCAGGGAACCAAAGAAGAACGCCAGGTCTCGGCGGACGAATTTTTAAACGACGCGCTGAAGTGGTTTGGCTACACCGGCGACCCCATTCTCTCGCCCTGGGACAAGGGCAAGAAACTGGCGGAACTGGTGCGCGCAAAACGCAGTCTGCTCATCCTCGACGGTCTGGAGCCTTTGCAATACCCGCCCGGCGAAATGCAGGGCCGCTTGAAAGACCAGGGCATGCAAGCCTTGCTCAAGGATTTGGCGCGCAGCAATCCGGGCCTGTGCGTGATCTCCACCCGCCTGAAAATTGAAGATTTGGAGCCGACCGAAGGCCGCGGCAGCCAACGACTCGATCTGGACAATCTCACGCCCGAAGCTGGCGCGCAACTGCTCGCAAAGCTCGGCGTGCAAGGCACGGAAAAAGAACGCCGAGATGCGGCAAAAGAGTTTGAAGGCCACGCCCTGGCGCTCAATCTGTTGGGCAGTTACTTGAAAACCGTACACGGGGGCGAAATCCGCAAGCGCGACTTGATTCCCAAACTCAGCAAGGACAGAAAACAGGGCGGCCAGGCGCGGCGGGTGATGCAGTCTTACGAAAAATGGCTGAAAGACACGCCGGAATTGAACATTCTCTACCTGATGGGCTTGTTCGACCGCCCGGCGGCGAAGGGCGCGCTGGACGCGCTGAGAAAAGAACCGGCCATTCACGGCTTGACGGACAAACTGCAAAACCTGGGGCACGACGAGCGGCAGTTTGCCGTGCAAAGCCTGCGCGACCTGCGACTGCTGGCAGCAGAAGAACAAGACAAGCCCGATACGCTCGACTGCCACCCGCTGATGCGGGAGCATTTTGGCGAGCGTTTGCAGCAACAATTCCCCGAAGCCTGGACGGAAGCGCACAGCCGTTTGTACAATTACTACAAAAACCTGCCGGAAAAAGAACTGCCTGACACCCTCGAAGAAATGGAGCCGTTGTTTGCGGCGGTGACGCACGGCTGTTTGGCAGGGAAGCACCAGGAAGCGTTGGATGATGTGTTCTATGAAAGAATTTATCGAAAAAATGAAAAGTACAGCGTTCACAAACTCGGCGCATTTGGCGCTGATCTGGCGGCGCTGTCCAATTTTTTCGATCCGCCCTGGCGGCGACCGGCGGCGGGATTGACCGATGCGGACAAAGCCGTTGTCCTGAGTTGGGCCGGTTTTGGCTTGCGGGCGCTGGGGCGTTTGCGCGAGGCGGCCGCGCCCATGCAGGCGGGGTTGGAAATGCAAATTGAACAAGAAAATTGGAAACAAGCTGCAATTGGCGCCGGCAATCTCAGCGAGCTGTTCCTGACCCTGGGCGAGGTTCGGCCAGCGACGGATTACGCCCGCCAAAGCGTGGACTTCGCCGACCGCAGCGGGGATGCGTTTCAGCGTGAAAGCAAGCGCACCACCCATGCCGACGCCCTGCACCAGTCCGGCGCGCTCGACGAAGCCGAAAAACTGTACCGCGAAGCCGAAGCCATGCAACAGGAAAGACAGCCGGACTATCGCTATCTCTATTCCCTGCAAGGCTTCCGGTACTGCGAGCTGCTGCTGAGCCGGGGGAAGGCGCGGGAGGTGTTGGGGCGTGTCGAAGCAATTTTTGAGTGGCGCAAACTCCCGAAATGGAATCCAGTTTTCGATTCGATTTTGGATATCGCTAACGATAATCTCTCCTTATACCAATTTCCATAGTTTGGCGTCCACACTTGGCCTGTCATTCAGAAGGAATCTATGTCGTCCAATGCTCGCGATGACATAGATTCTCCTGAATGGCAGGCCAGCTATGTACACAAAATCACGGAAAATGGTATTAGGTCGAGCGCACTTTTTGCTTGCGCGAGACATCCCCCCCGTCCCCCCTTCGAAGGGGGGCTAAGGGGGATGTAACAGACGTTCCCCAACAAAACGATTTCCTTGCCCAAGCCGAAAACCATCTCAACCAGGCAGTGGCGGGCCTGCGGGAAGCTGGGACGCAGCATAATTTGCCGTGGGGTCTTCTCGCCCGGGCGGCGCTGTATCGCGTGCAGACGCATTTCACCAAGGCGTGGGAAGATCTCAACGAAGCGCAGGAAATCGCCGAGCGCGGGGAAATGCGGCTGCATTTAACGGATTTTCATTTGGAGGCGTGCAGGCTTTGCATGGCGGAGGATAGAGGACGGGGATCGGAGGAAAAGATACGGCAGGCGCAGGGGCATTTGGAGCAGGCGGCGGCGTTGGTGGAGGAGACGGGGTATCATCGTCGGGATGGGGAAGTTGAGGATTTGAGAGGGAGATTGGGGGAGTCGGAGAGAGGGTGAAGTGGTGAGTGGGAGATTGGATAGGAGTGCAAGGCTTGCCTTGCAACCCAATCGCAGGCTTTCCTTAAACTTTACCAAATACACGGAAAAAATTATGTTCAGCCATTTGAGCTGAACGAAAGGCAAAGCGAGCTTTGCACTCCGTTTCGCCTTTCGTCAGGGCCGCTCAAACCAGTAATGAATGGTATAGAGAATTTCCACGAATCCGGTTGAGATGGTGATGTGGTGAGCGGGGAAAAGGAGTGCAAGGCTTGCCTTGCAACCCAATCGCAGGCTTTCCTTAAACTTTACCAAATACACGGAAAAAATTATGTTCAGCCATTTGAGCTGAACGAAAGGCAAAGCGAGCTTTGCACTCCGTTTCGCCTTTCGTCAGGGCCGCTCAAACCAGTAATGAATGGTATAGAGAATTTCCACGAATCCGGTTGAGATGGTGATGTGGTGAGCGGGGAAAAGGAGTGCAAGGCTTGCCTTGCAACCCAATCGCAGGCTTTCCTTAAACTTTACCAAATACACGGAAAAAATTATGTTCAGCCATTTGAGCCGAACGAAAGGCAAAGCGAGCTTTGCACTCCGTTTCGTCTTTTGTCAGAGCCGCTCAAACCAGTAGTGAATGGTGTAGAGAATTTCCACGAATCCGATGGAGAGACCAATCATGGCGAGCCATTGGCCGCGCAGTCTGCCGCGCGCGGCTTTTATCATAAAGAACGCCTCCAGCGAGAAGAAAATCCCCAAAATCGCTCCGGCGCCCCAAAGCCAGGCGGCGCAAAAAAACGTGGAAAACAAAATTTTCAAATTCACGGACTTCTGAATCTCCCGGCTCGAACGGAAATTGTACCCGTCCGTCTGCGTATTGCTGACCGGATGTTTGACCAGATCCCAGCCGCAAACCGGACACTCGGGCCGCCATTGCGTCGCCGAATGACACGTTGGGCAGTATTCAGGGATGGTCTCTCTGCGATTCTGTTCTTGCTCGCTGAGAAATTCGCTGACGACGCGCTTTGCTTTTCGGGCGTTTTCCTGCGTCGTCTGGATTTGGACTGGGCCGGAGAGCACGCTAAAGCCGGTGCGTCCGCCGCTGGAAGCGCCGCCTCTTCGGGCGCCGCCTTTCTTGCTTTGCACATCCAGGCCTTCTTGCTGCAGCTTGGTTTTAATGGCTTCCATCTCCTGCGTATTGTCAGGATAATGGACGGTGACCCACTTTAACGCCTCGCCGACTCTGTCCGGAATGTTGACCGAGGACAGGCAATCGGGGCAAATATAGCGCATGTCGTTCAGCGCATGTTTGGGGATTTCAATAATCGTCTGGCAATTCGGGCAAGTGACTTCGTTTTGCAACATAGTACCGCTCCCAACGATTTGTGCTGTGGTTTCCGGGTGTTTTTCTTTTTGAAGGAAGCGCCGGCATGGCAACGAGTCAGGAAATGTAAGCAGACCGGGCGACTCGCCGCGAGAGATTTTCAGCTCAGGATGGTGATGCGAATGCGTTGGAATCGGAAGAGCGAAAATCTGCACAATGCCTTTTGAGAAGGGCTCTCGTTTTCGACATTTCCGCTATTGCAATACTTGCACATCGTCCCGGATTCGGAAAATTTTCTCAGAAAATTCGATGCAGCGGTTAATGGTTGATTTTCGCTCAAATAAGGATTATAAAATCAGGGACAAGGGAGCAAAGAGACAAAGGTGCAAAGCTTTTTGGCGAGTTCATTTCGAAAACCTGCGAGCCGAACTCTATAATCTATGTCGCCAAAAATTACGGGATGGAATCTCTCTTTTGTCGTCATTGCAAAAAAGCCCTGATAAATTGCGAACCAAAGAGAGAGTTCTGATGAAAAAGCCGCTTCAAATTTCACTCGTGATTGCTTCGTTTGTATTTTTTGCCCACACCGTTTTTTCGCAGCAGATTTCCTTTGCTCCAAACGAGGTGATAGTCAAATTCAAAAGCAATGTACAAGACGTTCAGGCGCAGCAGACCTTCGCCGACGCTGGCCTCGCGCAGACCAGCTTTATCAGCCAGCTTGGTCTGTATGTTTGCAATATTACGAACCAGGCTTCCGTGCAGAACGCCGTCGCCGCTTGCAGAAGTGACGACAACGTTGAATACGCCGAGCCAAACTACCTGGTTTTTCTCGACCGGCAATCCGATGATCAGGTTTTTCCGAACGACAAGCGTTTCAAGAGCCTTTGGGGGTTGCACAATCGCACGGATCAGGACATTGACGCGCCTGAAGCCTGGGCGGTGCAAAAAGGCGACAAGAAAGTCATCGTTGCGGTGATTGACACCGGCGTGGATTATGATCACCAGGACTTGCGCGACAACATGTGGCGCAATCCCGGGGAGACCGGCACGGATGCGGAGGGCAAGGACAAAGCGAAGAACAAAAAAGACGACGATGGAAACGGCTTTGTCGATGACGTTTACGGCTGGAATTTTCAGCGCGGCAGCAACGACCCGACGGATCCGCACAGTCACGGGACGCACGTTTCCGGCACTATTGGCGCGGTTGGAAACAATGAAAAAGGCATCGTCGGCGTGAACTGGCAGGTCTCGATCATGGCCATGCGCTTCATTGCGCCGACGGGCTCGGGAACCACGGACGACGCGATCAAATCGATCATTTACGCGGTCGATAACGGCGCGCATATTTTGAACAACAGTTGGGGCAGCAACCAGCCGTCTCAAGCCTTGAGCGACGCCATTGCTTATGCGCGCGATCGCAATGTGATTTTTGTCGCCGCCGCCGGAAACGATGACCGGGACACTGATCTCTACGCGCATTATCCGTCCGGTTACGAGCACGACAATATTATTTCCGTCGCAGCGACGGACGGCAGCGATTCATTCGCCGGATTTTCCAACACAGGCGTCAAAACGGTTGATCTGGCCGCCCCCGGCGTGGCAATATTGAGCACAACGCCCAACGACGGCTACAGCAAATTCGACGGCACCTCAATGGCCGCCCCGCACGTCAGCGGCGTTGCGGCGCTCGTGCTGGGGCAATATCCGGGCTTGACTTATCGGCAGGTTCAGACGAGAATGTACGGCGGCGTTGATTACAAGTCCGGTTACAAAAGATTTCTCATGACCAGCGGGCGTTTGAACGCGCACAAACCGCTTTCAACCAACCCGTTGATCGCTTTTGTGACGGACAAGAAAGATACGCTTGATACGGAGGGGCCGTACCTGGTTCAGGCGGACGCCGTGGACGATGTCTCGATCCAAAGCATGACGCTTTTTTACACGGTCAACGACGGCCAAGCGCAATCGCAAAACATGCAAAATTCCGGCGGCGACACATTCAGCGCCGGAATTCCGGGGCAGGCGCGCGATGCGAAGATCAGTTACTACATCGAAGCGACGGATAATGACGGCAACAAGTCTCAAACGCCGACCTCTTTATTCCGAATTCGCCAGCCCGGAAAGGGCGGCTGTTGCGGCGGCCCAGGAGTTAGCGTTGCAAGTGCAGAGACGCCGGGCGAGAAGGCGATGGTTTTGTTTGGGAACGTCTTTGTTTTAGGAATGATGGTTTGGGGCGTTGGTCGGATTAAGAAATAGAGAGTTTTAGGGGCCGTGCCCGTACACGGCCTCCGAATGCCAGACATGCTACATTGTAGGGGTTCAAAAATTTGAACCCCTACAACTTAACTCAAATCACTTCATTTTGTACTGCGCAGACGCACCGTTCTTCGGCGTGGATTGCACGATAAACTCCCGCAAATGCTCGTTCGAGCTCGCCAGATCTTCCGCACGTAAATACATCATGTGCCCGCTGCGATAGGCTTCAAATCGCAGCCGATCTTTCATTTTGCCGCTTGGGTCAAGATGCCAAAGCGTGTATTTTGCGTTGAAATATTGCGTGGCGCCGTCGTAATAGCCTGACTGAATCATGACGTGCAGGTATGGATTTTCGGCCATCGCCAAACGAAGGTTTTCTCCGGTGTTGTTGCCGCCTCTGTCCCAGGGTCGCACCGGGCCGAACATGTTGTACTTCACGTCGGTTTTGTACTGCAGCTCTTCCCGCAAATAATAGTTGATCGCCGGCGTGAACGAATGCAGCCATGAGGTCAATTCGGCGCTGTAATCCGGACGACTGCCAGCTTCTGTTTTGTCAATTCCCAAGTAACGTGAATCCAGCCTGCCAACAGTGTAGCCTTTGTCTCGTAAAAGCTCTTTCCAAAAATAGGAAGCCGGGACGTCGAGGTTGTGTTGCACAAAAACTTTCTCGGAAACTCCCGAGTAACGGGCCATCTTTGCCGCGACGCTTTTCTTTTCAGCTTCATCAATAAAGCCGCCCTTAGCCATTGCGGGGAGCAGCTCGTTGACAGTGTACGCCTCAACTTCCGGCAAAATTTCGTCGAGGTCTTTGTTCTGCAAATCGGACGGCAGTGCTTTGTGGTGCCAGGCGGCGGCGGTAAAATAAGGCAGTTGCAACGCCGCCTCAACCGGGCCGTCGCGTCGAATGCCAATATCAGTGGGGGAGACCAGGATCACGCCGTTCAGGTACATCCAGTGAGAATTTTGCAGCGCCATCGCCAGTCCTGAAACACGCGTCGTGCCGTAGCTTTCACCGATCAAGTATTTGGGGGACGGCCAACGGTTGTAGCGCGAGACAAACGTGTTGATCCATTCCGCCAGATACCTGATGTCCGCGTTCACGCCAAAAAACGTTTTTCCGGGCTCTTTCTTGCCGTCCTTTTTGGGAATAATTCTGGAATAGCCGGTATTCACTGGATTGACAAAAACAATGTCCGCCACATCCAAAACGGAATGCGGATTTTCGCGCACGCCGTAGGGTTGGACAGGATAGCCCTCGTTATCGATTTGCAAAATTTTGGGGCCGGTGTAGGCAACGTGCATCCAAACGGAGGCCGAGCCGGGCCCGCCGTTGAAAGAAATCATCAACGGTCGCGACGCACGATCTTGGATGTCAGTGCGTTCATAGTAAGTGTAAAAGAGCGATGCGATCACTTCACCGTCAGCGTTCCAAACCGGCTGCGTTCCTGCTGTGGCGCGATAGGGGAATCGCTCGCCCTTGACCGTGACCTGGTGTTGCGTTACGACGGTTGAGTCCGGCAGCAGTGCGCGATCTTGGGAAAAAGCGAATCCGGCCAATAGGAGCAGCGGGAGCATAATTGTACGAAAAAGCTTCATAAATCTTTCCTTGTTTGAGTGTAAAAGAACCGAGAAATTATGTGATTGTAGTTTCAGACAAAGGCGGCTGAAAAAGTGTCGGGTCTTGTTGGCGTGATCGAAACAGGTCGGCGATGAAGTTCATGCGATCTTCGAGAATCGCCCAATCATGAGCAGCGCTTCCCGTGGTTGTGTCGGGCGTTCTGTCGAACTTACTGAGCACTTTCAATAAATTCGTATTTTGTAAATTCTGCAAGTATTCAGGAAACATCCTGCCCGGCATCCGCGAGGGCACGTCCTTGCCCAAGCGCAGCGTTTCTTCCGGCAGTTCGAGAATCATAAACCAGTCGGTCGAGATTTCGCGCCATTCTTCGGCGATTCTTGCGGCAATCTTTTCCAGCCGTCCCGTCCATAAAAATTCAATGACCCTGGCCAGAAAACTTGGGGCCGTCTTGCCTAATAGTTCAAAAAACGCTTTGACAAAAAAGTTGACAAAGTCCTGTGTCAGCGGCGCATTCATAGAGTTGGCAATTGACGGTTGCAAGCGAATCTGTTCGTGCAATCCGATCAGGATGTTCGCCAATAAAACTTGCTCCGCTTGAGCCTTCTCGTCTTTCTCAAAAATGGCCAAATAGTAATTTCGAAATGCCGTCGCAAGCGCATCCTGAGCGTTGTTGTCGGTATGAGGAATATCAGTAAGGAAGGCGTTGACGGCTTCTTCATTTGGCGCGTTTTCGTCATGAAAAGATTGGCGAAATTTTTCAAATAGTTCGGCGATTTCTTTAAAAACGATGGTATTGCCGTGAGAAATGTTCTCCGCAATTTCGTCGGTGATTTCTTCGATGATTTTGGCGATAAAGCGATTGTCAAGCGTCGCGTCTTTGGCAAACCAGGAAAGAATCAAGCGCAGCAAAGACAGTCCTTTTTCAATGTAATCGGCTTTCTTGACAAGCGCCTGGCTCAAGGCCTCGACATTTTCCTTGCGAATAAACCCGCCCGCCGTTTTCGAAGCCCAAACTGCAAAAGTACACCAATTGGCGTTGGCGCCGCCGTGCAATTTTGAGAGCGCAACACTGATTCGATGGTAAGCTCGCGTGATTTGCAAATTGCGCTCAATCGGGTTCTCAATAGCGACAATATTCGCGATTTCGTCCAGGGACGGCGGCGCTTCAACTGGGCTTGCGTTCATAAATCTTCTCTATTTTCCGATCACAATATCGACGAATGATTCCCTAAATTCACGTTCCGCAGTTGCAATGGATTCCAGGGCCGTTTCCCGCTGCGCGTTCCATTGCTGCGCCGAAGCTGCGTCCTGGATCAGAAACGGATTGTTCCCTTCGTCGAGGCTTTTGGCGAAATTCCGGTAATAGGTCAACATATTCGAAGCGAGATCGAAGTAGTTCGAAACGTAGGACTCGATTTGCTTTTGATTGGAAGCTGCGTCGATCAGCGTTTGAACAAGTAGGGGAGAGAGGGTCTTAAAAGATTTTTCGCTGCCGACCTTTCGGGTGAAAAACTGCTTGATGTCTTCATTCAATTCGGTCAGCTTCGCGGATTCTCCGCGTTTGAGATCGCGAATAAATCCGTCATTGGCGTCAATCTCAACAAACTGGATGTAATCCTTCAGAAATTTTTCAATTTCCGCTTTCAGCGCCGCCGCTTCCGCCTGCACAAGTCGAATTTGCTGGTCAAGAGAATCGACGCGCGCAAAATCCCCTTCAATGCTGACGAAAAACTCCGAGCTTTGCTTGTAAAGTTCCGGGCCAATTTTTTTAGCCGTTTCGCGCGCTTTTTTGTTCAATAAAACGGAGTGAATATTGTTCGGGCTGAAACCGTCGGCGAGCAGCGTTTTGAAGTTTTCAACCAGGTTGCCCAACATGCCGCCGGTGACAAAATTCGTGGCGCGCGTGACGATGTTGCCAAACGGCTTGACGAGATCGGTCAAACGCATTTTCTTGGTTTCCGGAAGTACGTTGTTGAGCGAAGCCACGATTTCGTGGAATTTGTCGTACTTTACGGGGTTCGCCATCTGGTTGCGAATCGAGACGGCTTGAATCGATGACGAAATCGTCAGCACGCCGCTGGTCTGGCGAATTAGCGTTAAAATCGTGTTGACTTCTTCACGATACGATTCGCCGATTGAGCGGAAAGTCACAAGCGTCTGTTCGTGATTGCTCAGCTCAATCAATTCCTTCCTGACCTGCGCGCTCACTTGCTCGCGCTGTCGACGTTCTCGCGCCTGTTCCGTGATCTTTTCGAGTTTAACGTCATCGATGAAAAACGTTTCGCCGTTGCCCGTGCTAACGCGCCAGCGCAAGTAGTAGGAGCCAATGCGGTCGATGCTTACGATTCGCGCTCGATAGCCCGCGCCGCTTTCTTGCTCGTCCAATTCGCCGGTTGAAATGCGCTGCCACAATGCGGCGTCACGGGAAACTTCAATATCAACGGTTAGAGATGCAGAACCTTCCGGTGCGCGATACCAGAATTCCAGCAGACCGGGATCACGCACTTGAAAATTGGCCATAAGTATGGCCTGTTCGCCTGAAAATTTTATGCTGAACGGTCCGCTCTTAGCGTTGGTTGAATCTCGCACAACGCTCGGCGTGGCAAACCACCCGCTTTCGACCAGCGTTTTATCATTAAAATTTTCCTGAATCAACGGTTGCTGTGCGGCGAGGGTGACGGGCAAACCAAAACTCAAAAGCAAAAGGACTGACCGAACAGACAATTTTTACCTCCAAACTCGAAACGGCGTTTCAATCTCGTTTTGATGAAAGACAATGTATCACCGAGAGACAACAATTGTGAATGATTTTAGACGCGAGCACTTGATGTTAATTTAAGATCGTTCTTTAAAAACAAGCGTTTACAAAAAAAATGACCGGAGTTAGTGAATTGGCGCCCGAATTGTATAAGCATGCGCAACGATGACTGAGCGCAAGGACGAAAAAATTGCCAGGACGGCGAGAAAAAGAAGCTCAGGAACATAGTCTGAATAAATAAAGGGTGAAGTTGGACATACGCAGGGACGCGCTAAAACAGGCAGTATCGTTTTAGCGCAACAACGCCATAGCACTACATCGAGCGTATTTCCGACTTTCGCACACACCTCCCTCCTATGCTGCATTTGTGGATTTCCTCTGAAACATGAGGCCATGAATGCAGCATTTTTTATTTAGAGCCAGTCTATAGACTTTAGACCGATTGCGGAACCGAAACAGTCCGAATCATGGTCTTGCGGCGTGAGACGTCTGTGATTTTGTCTCGTAATGGGCCAGCGCCGCAACAACTCCATAAAGCAAAGCGCCGGAAATAAGGGCGTACGAAAATCCGACGGCAATCCCGATGATCATGGTCAGTGCGGAGCCGAGAACTGAAGCGACGCCGTTTACGCCCCACATCAACGGGGCGGCGCTGCGCCAGTTGTGCTTTTCAAGCAAGCGCATTGAAATTGGAAAAGGAATTCCCATAAAAAAACCAAGCGGCAGCAAAATCGTCGCGCTGATGACGTTTGGCGAAACTTCCTGACTGAAAATTTCAGTCAGAAAAATTGTGTAAACGATGACCAACGCCGCCGTTGACAGGGCTGAGACAGAAACGGCGGAATTCAGTCGCCGACTGATAGAAGCGCTGGCAAAGCTTCCAAACCCGGAGCCCAAGAGAAGCGAAACCAAGAGCAATGTGAGCGCCACGAGCGGATCGCCAAAATAAAATGTCAATTTTTGGAAGAGTGCGATTTCAACAAGCATGAAACCCATGCCGATTCCAAAAAAGATGAGCAGCAATCTTTTTTGCTCGCCGGTCATTGTCAGTTTTTGCCGCAATTGATTTTTCGATTTCTTCCCCGGCGGTTTTAGAAATATAAGCCACGCCATAAAGACCGCCGATAAAACAATCAAAAACACAAAAGTGCGAAAAGGCTGGGGCATGCCCTGCTCAAATTTGTAGAAAAACGGCCTGTCATCGGTCACTGTCTTTAAATCGATTCCTGCATTTGCGACCACTTGATTGAAGCGGATTCTGTTCGTTGCAATGCCGAAAAGGACTTGGTCGAGTTTGCGTTGAAAAATGTCATCGCGCAGTCGCTTATCGAACGCCGCAAGAATTGTATCGACGTGCGGCACAAAAAAACGCGTATCCTGGCCGAGGGCGATCATTTTTTCCAGACGCTCTTTAGCCTCGGCGAGTTGGAACGGCGTTTTCTTAATAACCAAAGTTGGCAATTTGCCCGAAGCCATGGTATAAATGTGGGACATGGCCTCCGATTCCGAAACGCCTTTTTCCCGAAAGACCTCGAGCGTCAAACCAATCAACTTGTACAACTCCGGCGCGCTGTGTGTGATCAAAACGATCCGGCCTTCCGGCGTCAAACGGTCCAAATATTCGCGCATCGATTCGAGGGTAAACATGAAGCTCTCAGTGAGCGAAAAACCTTCCGCGCTGCGGCTGCTTTTGGTGACGGGAATAGCCAACATGATCAAGTCATATTTTTGATCTTGCGAGCGAATGAAATTTCTTCCTTCCGCAACAACGGCTTCAACTTTTGGGTGATCTGAATAAATGCCGCCGCTAAACTCCGCGTAATCCTGAACGATCTCAACAACGTCCGGATTAACTTCGACGGCGATAATTTTTTCGACCCCGCCGAGCAATGAAATGACCACGTCGCGCCCGCCGCCGGAGCCAATAATCAAGGCCTCGTTTTTTTCATTTTCCTTCAAAAAATAAAAGGGGAAATACGCCCCAAACGTCCGTGTGACGTGGGCAAATTGCGATGAGTCGGCGGAAATAGCGTTAAAATTGTACATCGGCGAGCCGGCGGAGCCATCGACAAAGATTGTCATGTCGTCTGGCGGCAAGGCGCTTTTGACCAGATCCGTCCGCCCAAACGCGCTCCAACGGTTCTCGATTATTTCCGCTCTGTCCAGCGGATTCGCCAGCATGCGGTACATGTCTTTTTCCGGGTTTTTGCCAATTTTGACTTCTCCTTCAAACCCGAGCCATGCGGCGGAAACTATCAAAAGAGACGTGACGGGGAAAATCGTTACGCGTTGATTTAAAGCGAAATTCTCTGAGAAGAACAAAAGAAATGCACTGATTCCTGCTATGAAGCCTGCAAGGTAAACCGTTTGCAACGGTCCGAATTGATTGAGCGCCCACACTACGGAACCGGCTCCAAGCACTGCTCCAAGAAGGTCTGCGCCGTAAAGCACCGAGCTTCTCTCAGCGAAACGATGAAACAGGCCCGCCAATGCCGCTCCTGCAAAAATAAACGGGACGGTTGCAACAAGAATATAAACCCAAAATCCTGCGCCGGAAAGAAATGCGCTGTCGTCGATGGGGAGGAGGATGATCAAGATGACTGAAATGACAATTGACAACGAGAACAGAGAAGCCAACACAGTCAAACCGGTTTCAGCCATACGTTTGACGGTCTTGCGCAGAAAGCCGCCGAGTCCCAATCCTAAAAGTGCGAAGGAAATGACCGCAAAGACGAAATGATAGCTGAGCATTACAGAAAAAATTCGCGTCAAGCTAAGTTCAAACAGCAACACGCTGAATGCAATAAGCCCTGTCGCGATGAGGACGAGAGAATATCGGGGGGGATTGGTTGAATGCATTTGTTAAATCTGCGATGTATTCAAGACGCCATTGTAGACGTTTTTTATTCTTTCTTCGAATCGTTGAAAAGAAAACGCTTCAGCTTTTTGGGATATTTCTTCGGTTTCCCAAGAACTCCCAGCGATTTCATCCATAGCAAGTGAAAGAGCTGGTACGTCTTCGACCGGCACAACGCGGCCAAGCGTTTCATCGATCACATCCTTAGTGAAGCCAGTGTCCGTAGCGACCACCGGTTTGCCGCAAGCCAAAGCTTCCAAAATGACGGCCGGTGCGCCTTCGCTGCGGCTAGGCAAAACCAGCGCGTCTGAAGCGTTGATCCACGCTGGAATTTCATTGTGCGAACGGCGGCCGACAAACCAGACGCGGTTTTGCAGGCCGTGCTCTTCGACTGTTTTTTCCAAATTATTTCGCTCCGGGCCGTCTCCCAAAATGATCACGCTGGCTGTTTTTTTACACTTGGCCAGAGCCCGTATCAGCAGGTCAACGCCTTTTACCAAGTAAAGATTAGCCACGCAAATAAACACGAAATTGCGCCCGAACTTATCTTGACGTTGTTTTAAAAGAGAGCTTGGCCGAGGTGAGAATTTCTCAAGATGAACGCTGTTTGGAATGACATGGATTTTAGTTTCCGAAATTCCTTCGCTGATAAGAATTTCCTTGAGATGTGAACTGACGGCAACGATCGCGCTTGCCTGTTCTAACCCCGCCAAGGTTTTTGCGCGCTTTTTCCGTTCATAGAGCCATTGATTCAGATCGGAACCAAGCACAGAAATGATGAACGGCTTATTAAATTTTTTTGCTAAACGCATCGCGACGTACCCGCTGCGATAAGCCCAAAAGGCGTGGATGAGATCAAAATCAGTGTGCTCCCTGGAGATTTTACGGAGCGCTTTGGAGAAGAAAAGTTGCGGCAGAAAATATTCTCCGACTTTCGGCACGTAGGGAAGTGCGATGCGATGAACCTGGCAGAATTCTCGAGAAAATGACCCCGCCCTCGCCATTTGCTCGCGGAGTTTTTGATAGCGCTGGAGACGCGGGTAGCGCATGGCTGGAGAAATCACAGTCGCGGATTTCCCGCCCGGCAAAAAATTGAGATGATCCTGCACAAAAATACCCTCATGGGGATGACGATCATGCGGGAAAAATTCGCTGATGACGAGTAATTTCGGCGGGTTCAACGGACGGCTTTGATGAGGTTTTTTGCGACGTAGTCTACCATTTCGTCGGTCATTTCGGGGTAAATCGGCAAGCTGAGACATCTTTCGCAAACGGCCTCAGTGACGGGGAAATCGCCTTTCTCATGCTCAAGCCGCCGATAAGCGGGCTGCAAATGCAACGGGATCGGGTAGTGTACAGCGGTCGGAACACCGACTTCCGCAAGTTTCTCTTTAACCTTGTCACGATTTTTAACCTGAACAACAAACAAATGGTAAACGCCCTCGACGCCTTCCGGCTCGTACACGGTTTGGATTTGTTCGTGATCCGAAAACAAGCTCTCGTAACGTCCGGCAATTCGTCTTCTGGCGGCGTTCCACTCGTCGAGATGTTTTAATTTGACATGCAAGACTGCCGCCTGAATCGTGTCCATGCGATGATTTGGGCCTTCTTCGCTGTGCTCGGTTTTGCTTGATCGACCGCAGTCGCGCATCAAGCGGATGCGTTTGTCCATCTCAGAATCGTTTGTGACGATCCCGCCTGCGTCGCCGGAAGCGCCAAGATTTTTAGCTGGGTAAAAACTAAAAACTCCGGCGTGGCCCAAACTCCCGACCGTCCTGCCCTTGTATTTTGCGCCGTGCGCTTGCGCAGCGTCTTCAATCACAAGCAAATCATGGGCGCGAGCAATTTTCAAAATGTAATCCATTTCAGCGGGCTGGCCAAAAAGGTGAACCGGGATGATCGCCTTGGTTCTGTGCGTGATCGTGCGCTCGATTTGAGAAACGTCAATGTTCAGCGTTTTCGGATTAATGTCGACAAATTTGATGCTTGCGCCTGTACGCGAAATCGGCATCGTCGTGCCAATAAACGTATTGGCCGTCGTGATGACTTCATCGCCTAAGCCGACGCCGAGCGCTTCCAAAGTTAGATAAATTGCATCCGTGCCGCAGGAAACCCCGGCGCAATGCTTTGTTTGGCAAAACTCAGCGTAATCTTTTTCAAAAGCGCTGATGGCATCGCCGCCGACGAAGTCGCATTTTTCAAAAACCGCGCTGACGGCGGCGTCAATTTCGGTCTTGATTTGCGCGTACTGCGCTTTGAGGTCGAGAAACGGGATGTTCATAGATTTTTCAACTTTTTTCCATCAGACGACTGTTGTTAATCACAACGCCGCCCTTGATTTTAGGAGTGCAAAGCTTGCTTTGCTAAAAAAACGTTCAGGAAAATGCAAGGCAAGCCTTGCACTCCTTTATTTTACCAAAAACGGCGCGTTCTCCACGTTCGGCTCAACGCCTTCTTTGGATTTGGCCACCATTTTTTCGACTTCTTCCATCAAGCGGCTGTTATTGATAACGACGCCGTCCTTGATCGTGTGAAGAATGCCTTTCGTCCGCTTGATCGTTCCGTCAGCATCGCGGACGACCGCGCCGAACGAGTAGAGGTAGCGCATGTTTTCCGCAGGATTGCCGTCAACGATCACCAAATCCGCGAGATAGCCGGGACGGATGAGGCCGAGTTTAGGCTGGCGAAGCGTTTTGGCGCTGTTCAGTGTCGCAGCTTTCAAAACTTCGAGTGTATGCATGCCGCTTTCCCGCACAAGCTGCAATTCGCGCACGTTTGAAAAGCCCGGCGTCGCCCAAATATAATTGTCGTCTGTGCCGTAAGCCACGCGCCCGCCGCGTTTGTTAAATTCGAAGATCAATTTTGCCCAAAGATCAAACGCGTACGTCCAATAGAATTCATCGTCCGAGGTCCAGTCGTAGTGGTAAGAGCCGTGATAAGCCGGATTCGGCAAATTCCAATTAATCAACGCCTGATGCGTGTATTTTTCATGCCAGGGCAGACTGATCGCGCGCATGATGTCGCGATTGGCCTCATAAACCACCCGCGTCGGCAGCATCGTCACGCCATAAGCCGCCAATGAATCAGCAACTTCGGTCAACAAACGCTCGCGATTGGCGTCAACCCAGACTTTGCCTGCATGACGGAATCGAGCGTTTTCGTCGTTGTAGTTATAGTTGCCCGGAAAGCTTTGTACATTACGATCCAGCGAAGATTCGGCATAGCCATAGTGATGCTCGATCATGGTCACGCCCAAGCGCGCTGCGTCAACCGCCTGAACGATGGCGTTGGTGGAAGGCGGCAAATGGACGGTCGTTATCCCGCCGTGTGCGTAAACCGCTTTGCATACCGCGCCAAACAATTCCTGGCTCCAGCCCAGCCCGCCGACGCTGACCACGTGCGCGCCTTTCTCAATCATTTCTTTGGCGATTTTGCTCGCATTGGCCGGATCGTCGAGTTCAAGCCGGGAAAAAGACGTGCCGCGTCCCCAGCCCCAAATCGGAAACATGCGCGGCGCGAGAATTTCATTGCTTTCGCTTTTTCCCGCCTCAGACATTGCCGTTTCCAGGCCGCGATCCGGCGCCGGGACAAGCGTCGTCACGCCGTGCGCTAATTTCAGGTAGTAAACATACTCGATTTCCATCGGCTCCTGGCGCAAGTGCATGTGAAGATCGATCATGCCAGGCATGACGTACTTGCCGGAGCCGTCAATCACGCGGTCGCCCTGAGCGCGTTGCGTTTCCCCGCGACGCTCCGCGGTCACCGGATCGAACGGCGTCATTTGGGAGATGGTGTTGCCTTCAATCACAATGTCGTACGGTCCGACCAATGGCCCGCCGTGCCCCGGGATCACCATCACGTTTTGGATAACCAGTCGATTGTACGGGCCTTCGGCGAGGTCGCCGAACTGTTTTTGGCCGAACGAGACAGTGGCAAAATAGAGCAAGAAAACAAAACTGAATATTGCTTTAGAAACGCGGGTCATTGTGCTTCTCCTTTTCCAGAATCACGGTATTTTGGAATTCGAAATCCGGCGCAAAGTAGATTTGAAGACGGCCGTTCACAAACACTTTTCGACAAAGTTTGCGATTGGCTTGAAGTTCATTTCAGGCGAGTCGAACGAAGCGCAAAACGTAAGGAAGGAAAACAAGAATGCCGATAATGGCTGCTGCGATTGCCGCTAACAACACGCCTCCGGCGGCAACATCTTTTGACTTTTCGATCAGGGCGTTATGCTCTAAAGAAACGGCGTCGGCGAGAAATTCCAGTGCGGTGTTAAAACTTTCAGCCAGCCAGACAATTGCAATGGAGAGAATAATCCAGAGCCATTCGTTTCTTGAGATTTCGAAGAATATCCCCACAAAAACAACAAGCACGGTCGCCGCCAGATGGATCCACGCGTTGTGCTGAGATTGAACCAGCGTTTTAACGCCGCGAAAGGCGTAAACAAAACTTTTTGCGCGCTCCCGGATTCGAAATGAAGGCATGTCAATCAATCCAACATTCCACTAATCCAACCATCCATAATGGAATTTCCTTCACCGAATCAAAGTTAACGACCCTTTTGCCGCAATCTCGTTGTTGATTTTAACAAAGTAAAGATATACTCCCGGCGGCAGGTCTTTCCCATCGTCATCCCTGCCGTTCCAACTGTTTTGCGCCAGCATTCGTCGCACACGTTTGCCGCGAAAATTGTGGATCATCACTTCGCCGCCATTATCGATCAAGCCGGGAATGTTAAATCGCACGTCGTCATTAAAACCGTCGCCGTTGGGCGTAAAAGGATTTGGCCGGACGCCGGTTTCCGGCTCCGGCGCTTCCACAATCAAAGTAGCGGTTGTGTCACGCGTTATTCCACCACCGTTGGCAACAACGTCGAATTGGTAAGCGGCAGGATTCGTTTGTAATGAAGTCGAGATGGAAAGTTGAGCCGTCTCATCGGTTCTGATGATCGACGGAAAAAGTTGCGGCGCGCCCAAAGCTGACAGGTCGACGCCGACGATCTCGAGAGCGACGCTGTCGATAAATCCCTGCTCCGGTTCAATTGAAACTTCGTAATTCGCCGTTTCTCCGGCGCGAATGGTCTGCTCCAGGGGCGAGACGAGCAGTTCGAATCCGGGCAAGATGACGGCTTCAACATTCAGCGCAACCGTGTCGCTGCGAACGATGGCCCCGCTTGTCCCTGAAATAAGCAGCGCATAACTTCCAGCTGAAGTTTCCGGATTGGTCATGATGGAGAGCATTGCACTGTCGGGCGGCGTTAAAGTCTCTGAGCCGAATGCCGCCGAAGCGTTTTGCGGCAATCCTTGAACGCTCAAGTTGACATTTTCATTGAAACTGCCAATGGACGTGAGAGAAATTTGATACGCCGCCGATTGTCCGGCGGTTATCGTGCGACTGTCCGGCGCAGCCGACAAAGTGAAATCGGGTTGAGGTAGAATCTCGAGAGCAACTGTGTCGCGTTGGCTTTCCTTCCGGCCGTTTGTTTCAATAAAAATGCTGTAGAACCCGGGCGTTGCTGCAGGGCGCGTCATGATCGTACCAGTGGACGATTCGTCCGACGAAATTGCAGTCGGAGAAAATCTGACGGAGTCGACGGCTT
>CAXHAT010000016.1:0-59406 GCA_964014485.1 uncultured Deferribacteres bacterium | reverse complement strand
CTAAAATTATTGAAAAAGCGCTCTTTCAACAAATGATTTCAAATGCGACAATTGACGTGTGGAATGTCGGCTTTAAATATGGCGGACGAATTTAAAGTATGGTTTACAAATTCGAACGGCTTTTGGAGTACGTCAAATTTCCGCAGCGTAAAATCAGTTCCTAATTCTGTTTAAATCTCAGAAACCATGTCCACGAATTACGATCTCAAATCCTTAAATCTTCCACGCCTTGCCGGAACCGGATTGCGTGCATTTACAAGCCTTCTTGAAAGCCCCGCCCGCAAATTGATCTTACCCAAACTGCTCAAGGACGCCGGAATCGCCTGGTTTCGCGAATTAGAAATTGATGCGCCGCCGACCAACCAGCCAATCCATTTCTCTGGAACTTATTCCGCCGACGCCCCGACCATTCCGCAAGAAAAATGGCCGAAGGCATCGGCTCAATCACCGTCTGGCTTCAAATTCATGTCAGCCCACGATTACGCTGAAGCCTACCGAAGCGGAGACTTGACGCCAGAGTCTGTCGCTGAAAAAGTCTTGCAAAGCATCGAAGCGAGCGATCAGATTGATCCGCCTTTGCGCGCGTTCATAGCAGTTAATGAAGATAATGTTTTGCAGCAAGCCAAGGCTGCGACGGAACGCATCCAATCCGGAAACGCACTGAGCATTTTCGACGGCGTGCCGGTCGCTGTGAAAGACGAATTGGACATGCTCCCCTACCCCACAACCGTCGGCACGGCGTTTCTCGGAACAAAGCCATACACAGAGGACGCGACGGTCGTGGCCAAGATGCGCGCCGCCGGAGCTTTGCTCATAGGCAAGACCAACATGCACGAAATCGGTATCGGCGTAACCGGCTTGAATCCCGTACATGGCACGCCGCGCAATCCATATGCGCTCGGCCATTACACCGGCGGCAGTTCCAGCGGTTCCGGGGCGGCGGTCGCGGCGGGATTTTGTCCTGTTGCGATTGGCGCAGACGGCGGAGGATCCATTAGAATTCCGGCGGCTTTTTGCGGCGTCGTTGGTTTAAAGCCAACTTATGGCCGTCTCAGCGAATTCGGCGCTGCACCGCTTTGTTGGAGCGTCGCGCATCTCGGCCCGCTGGCGGCAACGGCGACGGATGCCGCATTGGCTTACGCCGTCATGGCCGGGCCAGACAAAAAAGACCCCGTTTCGCTGCATCAGCCTGCACCGGAACTTGAAGGCTGGGATCGCGCGAATTTGAGCGACTTGACCATCGGGATTTACCGCGAATGGTTCCGCCATGCTCAAGAAGAAATTGTCTCAGCGTGTGAAAAAATGCTCGGCGAGTTTGAGAGTGCAGGGGCAAAAATCAAGGAAATCGAAATTCCGAATTTAGAAGCGGCGCGCGTCGCTCACGCCGTCACCATTGCCAGCGAAATGGCGCAAGCGGTCGACCGCCATTACAAGAATCACTATCGCGAACACGGCTTGGACGTTCGGCTCAACTTTGCCCTGGCGCGTTCGCTCACCTCGATGGATTACATCCAGGCGCAGCGCGCGCGGACGCAACTCATGGCGGATTTCAACGATGTTCTACAGCAGGTCGACGTCATCGTCACCCCGCCCACAGGAATCACCGCGCCGCCGATTCCGAAAGATGCAATTCCGGACGGTGAGTCTGACCTATCACTGATGACGGAAATCATGCGCTTCGCAACGCCGGGTAACTTGACTGGCCTGCCGGGAATATCTTTCCCCGTAGGATACAATTCAAGCGGGCTGCCAATCGGAATGCAGGCGATGGGGCGCGCCTGGGACGAAAAAACGCTTCTGCGTCTGGCGCTGGTCGCCGAACAACTCGTTGAACGGCAAGCGCCGCAAGTTTATTACAAATGATCGTTTGCGAGAACTGTCTGCTCATTAGTCCAATATTTCTTCCAAAAACTTCATTCCAGGCTTACACTCTTTTTGTTCATGTCTACAACAAAAAAAACCTGAGTCGATTTATGCCGGAATCCAGAAAGCTCTTCATCAAAATCTTAATTGCGATTTCGTTTGGAGGCCTTTCAACAGGTTGCGAAAAAGAAGCGGCGCAACCTGTCGATTTTAACACCGACATCCGTCCGATTCTGAACGCCAATTGTCTGCCCTGCCACGGCGGCGTGCGCAAAAACGCCGGATTCAGTTTGCTTTTTGAGGAAGAAGCGCTGGCCGCGACCAAATCCGGCGTCCCGGCGATCATCCCCGGCTTTCCCGATTCCAGCGAATTCATCCGCCGCATCGAGCATCACGATCCTGAAATGCGCATGCCGCAAGACAAAGACGCGCTTTCCGACGAGGAAATCGACGTGCTGCGCCGCTGGGTCGCCGACGGCGCGAAATGGGGCGTTCATTGGGCCTATGTCAAACCGGAACCGATCACGCCGCCTGAGACGATTTCAGATTGGCCGCAAAATCCCATCGACAATTTTATCTTGCGCAAGCTTTCGCAAAACAATCTCCAGCCGTCGGAGCAAGCGGAAAAAGCCGCGCTCATCCGCCGCGCCAGTCTCGATTTGACTGGCCTGCCGCCGACGCTCGAACAAGCCGAGGCGTTTTTTGCCGATTCCAGCGAAAACGCCTATGAAAAAATGCTCGATGACCTGCTCGACTCACCGGCTTTCGGTGAACGCTGGGCGGCGATGTGGCTCGATCTTGCCCGCTACGCCGATTCCAAAGGCTACGAAAAAGACGATTTTCGCACGATCTGGCGCTACCGTGATTGGGTCATCGACGCTTTCAACGCGGACATGCCTTTCGATCGATTCACCGTCGAGCAAATCGCCGGGGACATGCTGCCGGAGCCAACGGAAAACCAGTTACTCGCCACCGCTTTTCATCGCAACACCATGACCAACGACGAGGGCGGCACGGACGACGAGGAGTTCCGCACCGCCGCCGTCATCGACCGCGTCAACACGACGTGGGAAGTTTGGCAAGGCACGACGATGGCTTGCGTGCAGTGCCACAGCCATCCGTACGATCCATTTAAGCACGAAGATTATTATCGTTCCTACGCTTTTCTCAACAACACGCGCGACGCTGACCAGCCGAGCGAAGAGCCGACCTTGCCGTACTTCACCGAAGCGCAAAATCTCGAACGTGAGCGCATTTTAGCCCAGATCGATTCCCTCAAAAATCTGCAAAACGACGATCAGGATTCGCTGCAAATCGTCGAAATCGAAAGCGTCCCGGCGGATAGTTTGGTCAAACTCAAAGAGGGTGAGTTGGCCAAGATCAGGCCGGTCAAAACGCCGATCATGCGGGAGTTGCCGCCGGATTCGTCGCGCGAAACGTTTGTTTTCGAACGCGGAAGTTTTTTAACCAAAGGCGAAAAAGTATCGCCGGGGCCGCCGCCGGTCTTGAATCCTTTACCGCCAGACGCGCCGCAAGATCGGCTCGGTTTTGCGAAATGGCTCGTCAGCCAGGACAATCCGTTGACTGCTCGCGTCGTTGTCAATCGCTTTTGGGAGCAGATTTTTGGCATTGGCCTGATCGAAACGACGGAAGACTTCGGCTCGCAAGGTTTGCCGCCTTCTCATCCCGAACTGCTCGATTGGCTGGCGCTGCATTTTCAAAACGATCTTCTGTGGAGCGTGAAGGGCTTGTTGAAAACAATTTTGACCTCGTCGGCTTACCGCCAGAATTCAGCAGTGACGCCCGAATTATTGGAAAAAGACCCCAGAAATCGCTTGCTGGCGCGCGGGCCGCGTTTTCGTTTGTCGGCGGAGCAAATTCGCGATCAGGCGCTGGCCATCAGCGGGCTGTTATCAAAAAAAATGTACGGCCCGAGCGTGAAGCCCTACCAGCCGGACGGCGTGTGGCAAATCGTTTACAGCGGCTACGAGTGGAAAACCAGCCCGGACGAAGACAGCCATCGTCGCGGACTCTACACGTTTTGGCGGCGCACCAGCCCGTACCCGTCGATGGTCTCATTCGACAGTCCGAGTCGGGAATTCTGCGTCTCCCGCCGCATCCGCACCAACACGCCGCTGCAAGCGCTGGTGACGTTGAACGATCCCGTCTACGTCGAAGCGGCGCAAGCACTCGCACGACGGATGATAGCGAAAGGCGGCGATAACGCCGAGGACCAAATCCGCTACGCTTACCGCCGCGCACTGTTGGCTGATCCCGATAGCGAACGTTTTGCTTCGCTGAATGAAATTTACCATCAAGCGAAAAAGGAATTTTCCCAAAATCTGGAAGCGGCCAAGGAATTCGCGAATTCCGATGATGAAAATGTTGTCGAAATCGCCGCCCTGACGATGGTCGCCAATGTGATTTTGAATTTGGACGCGGTGATTATGAAGAGTTGATTTTTTAACGCAGAGTGCGCCGAGACGCAGAGTTTTTTGGATTTTTTTTCTGCGTTCTTTGCGCCTCCGCGTTGAGTTTTAACATTCTACGATTGAGAATTTGAGATGAAGATTTTTGAAGAAGCCCGTGAGACGAAACTGCGCCATGTTACCCGTCGGCATTTTTTAAAAGACTGCACGACCGGACTCGGCGGCATGGCTTTGCTTTCCATGTTCGGCGGTAAATTGCCGGGAGCGAAAGCGTCAACTCCGGGCGTTTTGGGCGGGGCGCACCCGCTGGCGCCGAGAGCGCCGCATTTTGCGCCGAAGGTGAAGAATATCATTTATCTGCACATGGCCGGTTCGCCGTCTCAGTTGGAATTGTTTGATTACAAGCCGAAATTGCATGAGCTTGACGGGCTGGACTGCCCGGAATCATTGCTCGAAGGCCGCCGCTTCGCTTTCATTCAAGGCACGCCGAAAATGATGGGGCCGCGCGCCACGTTTCAGCAGCACGGCGAGTCCGGCGCTTACGTCTCGGACAAGCTGCCGTTCATCTCGAAAAGCGTCGACGACCTGACTTTTTTGAAAGCGGTGCATACCGACCAGTTCAATCACGCGCCTGCACAGCTTTTGCTCTATTCCGGCTCGCCGCGTTTGGGAAGGCCGAGCATGGGTTCGTGGGTGACTTACGGCCTCGGCTCGGAAAACGAAAATTTGCCCGGATTCGTCGTGCTCGTTTCCGGCGGCATCACGCCCAGCGCGGGTAAAAGTGTCTGGGGCAGCGGTTTCCTGCCGACGGTTTACCAGGGCGTGCAATGCCGTTCCAAAGGCGATCCCGTGCTCTACGCTTCCGATCCAAAGGGCGTGTCGCGCGATTTGCGCCGTCGCTCCATCGACGCGATCAATGAGATCAACCAAAAATCCTACGAGGAAATCGGCGATCCGGAAATCTTGTCGCGCATTTCGCAATATGAAATGGCTTTCAAAATGCAAATGTCCGTGCCTGAAGCGATGGACATCCATGATGAGCCAGAGTACATTAAGCAAATGTACGGCGTCGAGCCGGGCGCGGAAAGCTACGCGAACAATTGCTTGTTGGCGCGTCGCCTGGTCGAACGCGGCGTACGTTTTGTGCAGCTTTTTCATTGGGGCTGGGACTCGCATGGCGCTACAAAAAACGAAGCGCTGGGGCACGGTTTTCTGGATCGCTGCAAGGAAACGGACAAAGCGACATGGGCGTTGATCAATGATTTAAAACAGCGTGGTTTGCTGGAAAATACGCTCGTGGTTTGGGGCGGTGAGTTTGGCCGCACGCCAATGCGCGAGAATCGCGGCGGCAAAACCATGCAGTACGAAGGGCGTGACCACCACACCGAGGCGTTTACTATTTTCATGGCGGGCGGCGGACTCAAACAGGGATTTACCTACGGCGAAACCGACGATCTTGGCTATTTTCCGACCAAGGAGCGCGTCCACGTTCACGATTTGCAAGCGACGATGCTGCACTTGCTCGGCTTGGATCACGAGCGTTTGACATATCATTTTCAGGGCCGCGAATTCCGTTTAACCGACGTGCATGGACATGTCGTAAAGAATATTTTGGCTTAAGGGAGGCGCTATGGCAACGGACGATTCCAGGAACAACCCCAAAAGTGACGCCAATACGATGAATCGCACCGAAAAAGAAGCTTACCATAAACAATATTCGAAGCATGTTTTCTTTTTGATACTCTACTATCTGGCGTTGTTGTTCTTTTCTTTTTGGCTGCTGATCGACGTTTGGAGCGCAACTTTTAACCATCTGCGCTTTTTCGGTTTGCCTGAAAAAATATTTGAATCGCCGGCGCTCAGGACGATTGGCTTCACGATCATTGCGGGCATTTTTGGCAGCATCCTTTATCAAATCCGCGCGCTATTTCGACATTATTGCAAAACATACACCTATCACCCTCGCTGGATCGGCAAGTACGTCACAGCTCCTTGGGAGGGCGCTGCGCTCGCGCTGATTGTTCTCGCGCTTATTCGCGGCGGCTTGTCCCCTTTCGGCGGAGCGAGTGCGGAAATAACCCCGGCAACGAATTTTGCTTCGTTCGGCACAGGAGCCTTGGTTGGCTTTGGAATGCGCGACGTTGTCGGATGGTTGGGGGACTTAATTCAAAAATTGTTTAAAACGTCTTCCTCGGATAATCAGAAATCTGAGAATGCCGAGAAAACGGAATCAAACTGAAGATCAATGATTCACCATGGAATTCCTTCAATTACAACCCAATGACCTGACCATGTTCATCGGCAGGTTTCATCCAATGATTTTGCACCTGCCGATTGGATTTTTACTGCTGGCGTTTTTGCTGGAGATTTTTTCGCGCTTTCGGCGATTGGCGCATCTGCGGGCGTCGGTGTCGTTCGTGCTGGTTTTGGGCGTTTTGAGCGCGATTGTCTCAGCGGTATGCGGCTTTTTGCTCAGTCTTGACGGCGGCTATGACGAAGACACGCTCTTTTGGCACCAGTGGCTCGGCGTCGGCACGACCGTTCTGGCTTTCTTCGCGACCTTTTTCAAACGCAAACGCGTGAAAACCGGACGGGCGCGATACGGGCAAATGTATTGGGTTGTCTTTCTGATGGCGCTCGGTACATTGGCGGTCGGCGCGCATTTTGGCGGCTCGCTAACGCACGGCTCGGATTATTTGACCCGCTACATGCCCGGGGAAATGCGGACGGTTCTGGGACTGCCGGAACGCGCTGAAAAAGCGGAACCAAAAGCAATCGTCAAAGTGGACGACGCCGTTGTTTTTACTGATTTCATTCAGCCTGTTTTTGAAGCCAAATGTTTGAGCTGCCACAATCTGGAAAAACAGCGTGGCGGATTGCTTCTGGCGACGCAGGCTGGAATTCTTGCAGGCGGCGATAACGGAGAAGTGATTGTTCCTTCTAAAGCCGACGAAAGTGAACTTTTTGTTCGGATAACACTTCCGGAAGACGACGACGAACGTATGCCGCCGGAAGGCAAAAAGCAACTGACCGCCGAAGAAACCAGGCTGATCGAATGGTGGATCAGTAGCGGCGCTTCGTTCAATGCGACGGTTGCCTCGTCGAATCCGCCGGACGATGTGCAAAGCTTCCTGGTACAAAAAGCGACCCCGCCTCCGCCGAAAAAATCGATTTTTGACCTCGAAGTTTCTCCGGTCAGTGAAAACGACCTTGCTTCTCTGAAAGCGCTCGGAGTTTCCATCTCGCCCATCGCCCAAAACACAGGATTTTTGCAGGCAAGCTTTACGGCTGTCCAGGATTCCGCCTATGACAATGCACTGCAAAATTTAGCGCCGATTTCTCAGCAATTAACATGGCTTGATCTCGGCAATACTGAAATTGCTAACGCACATTTGCAAAATATCGGCGGTTTGAAAAATCTCACCAGACTTCATCTCGAAAACACTGACATCACCGACGCTGGTTTGGCTTACCTGAAACCGCTCGAAAAGCTTGAATATCTCAACCTCTACGGCACGGCGGTGACGGATTCCGGCTTGGCGCAATTGTCGGAATTATCCACTTTGCAAAAACTCTATCTCTGGGAAACCGACGTTACCGAGGAAGGCGCGGAAGCTTTGCAGGGCGAAATTGCCGATCTTGAAGTGAATCTCGGATTCAAAGCGAGCGATTCCCTGCTGCTTGGCGGCAGCAAGCTTTCCAGACCGCAAATCAATTTTGAGAATACGATTTTATCCGAACCGGAAGAAGTTTCGATCACGGGAGGATTCCAGGACGTCGAAATTCGCTATACGCTGGACGGCGCCGCGCCGACGGATTCTTCTCTTATTTATGCGGAACCATTGCTCATTGAAAAATCTACTGTGTTGACGGCGATTGCTTTAAAAGAAGGCTGGGAAACAAGTGAACCGGTGCGAGCGGAGTTTATTTTTGCGCCGCGCCAAATTGCAGACGCCGTGTTGCAAATTCAAGCCAGCGAGAAATATCCCGGCGACGGCCCAAAATCATTGATCGACAAGGCCAAGGGCACACAGAATTTCCGTGACGGCAAATGGCTCGGTTTCGAGCGCGACGACTGCATTGCGACGCTCGATTTGGGCGAAGTTGATTCGGTGCAATCCGTTTTCGTTGGCTGCCTGGAAGACATGGACGCATGGATTTTTTATCCGACGGCGATTGAGGTGGAAGCGTCTGTTGACGGCGAAGCGTTTTCCGCGATTGCGAAACAGGAAATCACCTATCCGACGGAAGGCTCGGAAGCTTCGCACAAGAATTTTGTGCTTACTTTTGACAAAACCGAGGCGCGATTCATCAGAGTGAAAGTCACAAACATCGGATTGTGCCCGGAATGGCATCACGGGGCGGGCGGCAAAGCGTGGATTTTTCTTGACGAAATTGTCGTCGAGTAAAAAAAGAATGGAGGGCGAAAATGGCAGGTTTAGCAGAGTTTTCAATTGTGCTGACAGTATTGGGAATCGGCTTTATAGGCACGATTTTTTGGATTTGGATGATCGTGGATTGCGCCACGAAAGAATCCAGCGAGGGCAATGACAAGATCGTTTGGATATTGGTTATTTTGCTCACGCATTTCATTGGCGCGTTGATCTATTTCTTTGCCCGTCGTCCGCAAAGAATCCGTGAACTTAATCGATAAGCGTCGTCCTCAGTTTTTTTGACAACATGTTCACATTCTCTTTGTTTTCGTAGCTCAAAGTTTGTACGTTTCTCGCTGAAGACGCCTGATTCTGTACAATTTATCGCGTTTTTTTGGTTTTATACTTCTTGCACATACAAGCGAACTTTCTTTTCTTTGCCCGGCATTGATCAGAGGAGTTGCATGTTTATGTCGCAGCCGCATTCCACTCTACGCCTGACAGCGTCGTAGAGCTTGTTGATTTAGGAGAAAAAATGAGTTCATCAGTTCTCAAAGCGCATTCCTTTGAAGCAAAAAAAGACTTTGAGTTGTCACACAAAAAATTGGGGACTATTCAATATAATGAAGAAGATATAATTTTTTTTGCCCAGGGCATTCTTGGTTTTGATAAGAAGAAGCGCTATATTCTGGTTGAGAGAGAGAGTTACTTGCCTTTTATCTGGATGATCAGCATCGACGACCCCGATGTTGATTTTTTGCTTGCGGATCCCTCCATATTTTTGCCGTCTTACAAGCCGAACGTCTCCCGACGCGATTTAAAAGAGCTTGAGATTGAGCATCCGCAAAGACCAAAAATGTATGTTATAGTAACTCTTAAGCAGGATATATATCAATCCACTTCCAATCTGAGCGGGCCCATTCTTCTGAACGCGGCGAAAAAACTCGGAAAGCAGTTGGTACTTCTTGATGATAGCTATTCGACAAAGCACCGGATCCTCAGAGCTGAATAAGAAACGAGAGAGGGAATACCTATGCTGGTCCTGACACGGAGGTTGGGCGAGACAATTGTGATCGGCGACGACATTGTCATTAAGATTGTTGACATTCACGGCAAACAAATCCGCGTGGGCATCGAAGCTCCCCCGGATGTGAGCGTTTATCGCGGCGAGATTTACGACCGAATCGTCCAGGAAAACAAGGCCGCGAACGAATCGGCAAATTCAGACGGCGAAGCCGTAGCGGGACGATTTCGTGAAATCCTGGCTAAAGTTCCAGCCCACGACGGAAACGCCGGATAGCTCTCGGTTATCTGAGACAATCGTCTTACCCCGCCCTGTTGACAACCCTTCGCTCAAAACTGAGTTTGATCTCAGTTTTAGGCGAAGGGTTTTTCATTTTATATTAGCGCGGTCGCTTGAAGCATTCATGTTTCCGTCAAGGACTCGCAAAACATCCGGCAAAAGTCGGCGCGTCGTGCTCAAGGCCTCGCTTGCATAAATTGTCTCGTTTCCACACCAATCACCGAAGTAGCCGCCCGCTTCGCGCAAGATCACGGGGAACGGGCCGCAGTCCCAAGGATTCATGATTGGATCGAGCATGACGTCCGTTGCGCCAATGGCGACCAACGCGTGCCCGTAGGCGTCTGACCAGCCGACGCGATGATAAACCGCTTTCTGAATGCGAGCCCATTCTTCCCCCCTGTCAAATTCTTCAAAAGTTCCAGGATCCGTAAAAGAGACAAAAGCGCGGTCAATGGTCTGGGTTTGTGAAACCTGCGCCGGACGGCCGTTCCAGAAACAGCCGGTTCCGGTCGCCGCGTAAACCATTTCATCCAGAGCGGGGAAATATGCCGCGCCGACTTCGACTCTTCCTTCAATTTCCAAGCCTATCAAAACGCCGTAAAGCGGTACGCCGCGCATAAACACTTTTGTGCCGTCAATCGGATCGATGAACCAACGATGGCTGGCCTTTTCATCTCCGGCGTCGCCAAACTCTTCACCGCAAATGGCATGGGTCGGGTATTTTTTTTCTATTCGCGCTCGAATTGCCTTCTCCGCTTCATGATCGGCAATCGTTATCGGCGTATCGTCCGTCTTAAACTCCGCCTGCACGCCCGCCCGAAAATATTTCAAAGTAATTTTTCCGGCTTCGTGAGCCGTTTCAACGGCAAAGTCGAGCAATTCATGGAAGATTTTTTTCAACGAGATTCCTCTGTAATTTTTGAATGACGATCAGCAACAATGATCCCGTGCTCAAGCAATTTCCTTGAAACTTCGCCTTCGTTCAGCAGCAAATCAAGAATTGACAAACCCGGTTGAAAGCCGCCGAACTGCTGGTGGTATTGTGGAACCCGAAACTCCGACGATTGCAGACGCATGTTTTCTCGCAAGAACATCGCGCTGTCCAGAAAACGCAAACTATCGGCTTCACAAAGGTAGGTTTTGCATTTCAATTTTCTTGCTATTTGAAGGATTTTCGGAGTGCCGGAACCGCCCGGAGATATTTCTGAGCTTAATCGATTTTGAATATCGATCTCCAACTCGCGGCGGGCAAATTCCAACAACTCAAAATTGAGATCGATCAGGAAACGCCATTCTTTTCGGTAAATTTGTTCGAGGTAAAGGTCAAACTTTTCAAAATACGCGGATTGTTGATAGTTGACGGCAAGCGTTCGCCAGTGGTTCTTGCGCCAATCAATGTGGTTCGCGATGCGGATGTCCTTGACGGGCTGCGGCCCCAATCCTTTGGTTAAAACGGGAACCGTCAGCCATTTCGGACCTTCGGACGTGTTGATGCGCGCGCGGTTTGTCTGAGCGTGCGTGCTGAACTGCACGTCATCGCCGAATACAAAAACGTCGGCGGACAGCATTTTTTGGAACACTGCAAGAGCAGGAAAAAAATCCGGCGTGTGTGCGGCGAGAATCATTTCCCAATCGCAAAGAGATGATTTTGCGCGCGAATGTACAACACGCCCTCGGACAATGCGGGAGAGGACATCAAGCGTTCGCCCATATCATTTTTGGCGACCTGCTCGTAAGTTTTTCCGGCTTTCACCACAAAAACGTCGCCGTCTTCGCCGGACAAGTAGAGCTTGCCGTCAGCGGCAACCGGCGAGGCGCTAAAACCGCCGCCGCTGTGGGAAATACGTTGACGGTAAAATTCTTCGCCCGTTTTCAGATCATAAGCGTCGAGCACGCCCTGGTTTTGCAGAGTGTAAAGGTAATCGCCGTAAATAATCGGGGTCGGCATGTAGGGACCGCGTCCCCGTTTGTTCCACAAAACATGCTGATTTGAATTTTCGCCTTCCGCCAAGGTTATATCGCCGGATGCGCTCGCGCGAACGGCAAAAATTGGTTTTTCCGGGCGGCGTCCGCTGGCGACAACCAGAATATCATCCTTGAAAATCGGGGTTGGGGCGGTAATTTTTGAACTGCCGCCAAGCCGCCACAATTCATCGCCGGTCTTGGGGTTGTAGCTGCGAATGAAGTTCGAACCGTTGGTTAAAAGCTGCTCGCGATTCTCGTCTGGAAAAATGGTCGGCGTGCCCCAGGTCGGGTCTTCGTCGCGCGTCGCTTTCCAAACGGTCTCGCCGGTTTTTGCATCAAGCGCCAAAAGGAAATCTTCATTTTGCGTGTCGCATTGTACGTACACCAGACCGTTGTGAATAATCGGAGAGCTGGCAGGCCCCCATTCGTAAGTCGGCGCATCGTAGGCTCCGACGTCCAGGCGTCCAACATCCTTGCTCCACAAAAGCCGTCCGTCCATATCAAACGCAAAAACGCCCTGGGAGCCGAAAAACGCGACGACGTACTTGCCGTCGGTTGCAGGCGTGGAATTGGCATAGGTCGATTTGATGTGACGTTTATCGACGGGCTTGCCTTCATGAGCAAGGCTCTTCCACAAAACTTCGCCGTTCCGCTTGTTCAAGCAATAGACCAGCCATTTGTGAACCGAACGATCATCCGAAGCGTCGCCGTCGCCGTAAAGGCCGTGCCTGAAGTCCGCCTTGCCTTTGCCGCTAACCGCCGTTGTAATGAATAATTTATCACCCCAGATAATCGGGCTTGAGTGCGCCAATCCGGGAATCAGCGTTTTCCATTTGACGTTTTTACCGGAAGCGCCGTCCCACTCGTCCGGCAAGTTCTGTCCGTCAGCAACGCCGGAAGCGTAGTTTCCCCGAAACGAAGGCCAATTCACGTCTTTGTCCTGAGCGCTCAAAACGCCGCCAAGCAAAAACGCGGCGAAAATAATTTTACTAAAAATCCGCTGTCGTATATTCATTTTTTACCTCAAAAGCGATAATTGATCATCATCTCTGAATGACTTTTTCGAAAAGAATGGCCGTATACTTTTCGTTCAGAGACCACGTTTTTGGCCAGCCATTTCCTTGCATTTTTGCACCGACGCGTAACATCCGTTTTCAATAAATATTGACATGGAATTCAGCAAGAAACAGGAAAAACAGCCAAACAGGCGCATCTTCCTGACGACTGCTTTGATGCGCAAACCAGCATAATGGCGATATTATAAGGAGACTTGAAAAGCTCGATCTGTTGTTGGTGCGGCGGTTCACAAGGCGAGAGGGCGAAAGTTTTAACGGCCGCCGAATTGAAGGCTTTCAGAACGGGCATTGAATGTCTTGTCAGCGATTTTCAATCTGCTCGGGACATTCTAAATCAAAGGCCAGTCTATGCTTTTGCAGCCCGCAAGACGCCGCCGTGCGCGGCAGACGCGGTCTGTCTGGCCACAAAATCTTCATCATCTGAAAAGGTCGCATGAACGTTAAACGCGCTTGCATTACCTGCCTCGCCGCTCTCTCGTGTTGGTTAGTTCCATTCTCCGCTCTTCAAGCTCGCCAGCTTGTCAAAGTCATCGCCGAAGAAAATCTCTACAACAACATCACTCCCGAAATCAACCAATACCTCGATGATTTACAGACCGAAGGGTATGCGATTTCTCTTTCGATAGGCTCCTGGAGCGATCCCGCCGACATTCGCGTTTTGTTGCAAGACGAGCAAGAAAACGGGCTGATCGGCAGCGTACTGATTGGTCAAATTCCGCTCGTTCAATTCAATATTCCGGAAAAATTGCATGAGAGCTACCGTCATGATTTTTACACGCCGATGTATTACATGGATTTGGACGGCGACTGGGGCGGGCTCGACGACGGCGTTTATACGACGCACACCGGCGATACCGAAGCGGAAATTTGGGTTGGCTTGATTCGCGCTGAATCATTGCCGGCGGCAGAAGATGAAGCGAGCCTGCTGCGTCAGTATTTCACCCGAATCCACAATTATCGAAACGGACTGCATTACGCCCCGCCAAAACGCGCGTTCAGGTTTTATCAAACCATTTTGCCCAATTACGAAGACCTCGAACAAATATACGACGATATTGATGATTCCGGCTGCGAAACCGACGCCGCCGGACTGTTGCAGCGCTTCAATGACGCTCAAGGTTACGAAATGGCGGTGATCAACACTTCCTCCGGTTCGAGCGTGCATCATTTTCACAAACAGCCGTGCTGGCCGTTGTCCGAAGAATATTGGACGACCGACCATAAAGACGGCGACGTTGATGCGAATTGCCCTGACACGCCCATCGATTGTCCTGACGGCGATTGCGACATTGACTACCAGGACATTCTCAGCGCCGACCCAAAGATTCTCTTTTATCATCTGGCGACTTCTGAGACGGGGCGTTTCGACCAGGAAAACAACCTGAGCGGGCATTACATTTTCAGTTCGAACTATGCCCTGGCCGCACTTGCCGCCACGCAGCACACGATTGTCGGCGATCATTTTTATGATGAGTTTGGCGCGGGCTTGACTTTTGGGGAAGCCTACCGCCGTGACATGAATGCGTTTACGGAAATCTTTAACGCGGAAGGCAACACGTCGACGGAGTGGTGCCCGGACTGGGATCCGGGCGGCGCGGCGGAAAGACTGACGCAGGCGTTTTATGCGGCGCTCATTATCGGCGATCCCACCTTGAAACTGCCCGGCTTGAATGTTTCAGACGAGAATCCGCCGCAAATTTCGGCTGTGGAGCACGTCAACGTCACAGGCACAAGCGCGACAATCACATGGCTGACTGACGACAACGCCGATTCGCAAGTTGAGTACGGCTTAACGACGGATTATGGTCAAGCAAGCGTACTCGATCCAACGTTCGAAGTTGATCACACGATAGATTTGAATAATTTGACCCCAAATACAATTTATCATTATCGCGTTTTGTCACGGGACGTCGCCGGGAATCTCGCGGTAAGCGACGAATACACGTTCACGTCGGCGGAACCGGACGCGCCGCTCTTTCTCCAACGCGTCAATGTGGGCGGCGACTCCTACGTTGACCCGCAGAATCAAGTCTGGGAGGCTGATCAAAAATACGTTTCCGGTTCCTGGGGCTATGACGACAACAAAACCGGCGTTGGATCATCTTCAGACGCAGTCGCAAACACAAAAGCCGACGTGCTCTATCACACCAATCGCTATCGCATTAAAAATTATCGCTTTACAGTTCCAAGCAGCGACATTTACACGGTAGAATTGCACTTCGCTGAAACTTACTACGACGAACCCGGGAAACGGGTTTTTGACGTCAGTTTGGAAGGCGTGAAAGTCTTGGATGATCTCGACGTTATCGCAGAAGCGGGGCATGACGTTGCGCTTGTGAGAACTTTCGATGTTGAAGTCACGGACGGACGTCTGGACGTTACATTCCGGAACGTCGTTGAAAACGCGATGATCTCAGCCATCGAAGTTAAATTGGAAGGCGACGACGAAACGCCGCCGGTTATTGCAAACGTTCAAGAGATTGACATTTCTCCAACCAGCGCGAGGATTATCTGGGACACGGACGAAGCTTCGGATTCGCAAATTGAATACGGCCTGAGTTCGAACTTCGGCAATGTGACAGCTCTCGATCCAGCGCTGGTCACAGATCATGCTCAGGATCTAAACAGCCTGCAACCGGCGACGACTTATCACTATCGCGTGTTTTCAAGAGACGCTGAGGGCAACCTTTCATCCAGCGGCGCTTTTACTTTTACCACCCTGCCCCCGGATGAAACGCCGCCGGTGATTTCAGACGTCGCTATTCTGAAAATTTTCACCGACAGCGTCACGGTCTCATGGAACACCGATGAAATCGCCGATTCTCAAATTGAGTTTGGTCTGGATGAAAACTATGGCGCGCTGACAGACCTGGATCCGGCGCTCGTATCGAATCATGTTCACGGCGTCGGCGGGCTGACTTCCAACACGCTCTACCATTTTCGCATCCGCTCTCAAGACGCCGGCGGCAATCTTGGAACGAGCGCAGATTTTACCTTTGCCACGTTGCAAAGCGACGAAACGCCTCCCGTGATTTCCAATGTTGCGGCAGATAACATCACCTCGGCGAGCGCAACGATTTCGTGGAATACTGACGAACCCGCAGATACGCAAGTGGAGTATGGTCTCGACGCAAACTACGGCAATTCGACGATCGTTGGCGCCGCCTTGAAAACTTCTCATAGCCATGCTCTGAGCGGCCTCGCTCCAAACGCCGTCTATCATTATCGCGTGATTTCAAGTGATGAAAGCGGCAATTTGGCGGAGAGCGGCGATTTCACTTTCACAACTTTGCCGGAACCACAGTCGACTTTTGTTCAGCGAGTCAACGTTGGCGGCGACGCATTCACCGGCAGCGACGGGCGCGTTTGGGACGCTGATCAACCCAAGTCCGGCAATTCGTGGGGCTACGAAGGCGCACGCACCGGAATCGGCAGCGCAGACGACCCAATTTCCGACACCAACGACGACGCGCTCTACCACACGAATCGCTATCGTCTCGACCGTTATCGTTTCGAATTGGAAAACGGAACTTATTTTGTCCAACTGCTCTTTGCTGAGACTTATTACGCAGAAACCGGCAAGCGTAAATTCAACGTCGAAATTGAAAATCAACAAGTGATCGGCGCGCTCGACATTGTCGCAGAAGCGGGACATGATGCGGCGCTCGTCTTCAATTTTACGACGCAGGTGAACGACGGCGAATTAACCATCGAATTTGAACGTGTGCTCGAAAACCCGCTAATCAGCGCCATCGAAGTGCGCTCGGAAACGGACGGTACGCCGCCGCTGATCTCGAACGTCTCATCGGAGAACATCGGCGAAACAACGGCGACGATTTCGTGGCGCACCGACGAACCGGCGGACTCGCACGTGGAATACGGGCTTGATGCAAATTACGGCAACATTTCTGCGCTCGATCCCGCCCTGGTCGTTTCACACAGTCACGCATTGAGCGGCTTACAACCGGGTGTGACCTACCATTTTCGCGTATTTTCGCGCGACGCTAACGGAAATTTGGCGACGAGCGGCGATTTCACATTCACGACAACGGCGCCGGACGTTGCGCCGCCGGTGATCACCGAGGTCTCGGCCGGACAGATCAGCGTTGCGTCAGCGAAGATTACCTGGGCCACCGATGAAGCGGCTGATTCGCAGATTGAGTATGGAGTCGATACGAATTACGGCAATCTGACTGCGCTCAATCCAGCCCTTGTGACCAATCACGGGCAAAGTTTAACCAACCTGACAGCCGGGACGACCTACCACTATCGCGTGCATTCAAAAGACGCGCGCGGCAATCAGGCAACCAGCAAAGATTTCACTTTTACCACCTTGCCGCCGGATGAAACGCCGCCAACACTTTCGAATGTCACCGTTATCGAAATTTTTACCGACAGCGTTTCCGTGACCTGGGAAACTGACGAAGCGTCCGATTCACAAATTGAGTTTGGCCAAGATGTAAATTACGGGAACTTGACTTTACCAGACCCCGATCTGGTAACGACGCACGCTCACGGAGTCGGCGGCTTAATTCCCGGGACGATCTATCATTTCCGAGCATTGTCCAGAGACGAAAGCCGCAATCTCGGGATGAGTCGAGATTTTACTTTCACGACCCACGATATCGACGCAACGCCGCCAAGCATTTCCAATGTTTCCGAAGACAATGTTACTTCGTCCAGTGCGACGATTTCATGGGACACGGACGAACCGTCTGATTCACAAATCGAGTACGGTCTGGACGAGAACTACGGCGATTTGACCCCGCTCAACGCAAATTTGGTCTCCAGCCACAGCCAAAATTTAAGCGGCTTGTCGCCAAACAGGACTTATCATTATCGCGTCATTTCGAAGGATGAAAGCGGGAATCGTGCCGTAAGCGCGAATTTCACCTTCACGACGGCCGTTGAACCGACGCCTACTTTTGTGCAACGCGTGAATGTCGGCGGCGAGGCGTTTACCGGCGACGACGGGCGCGTTTGGGACGCCGACCAAGCCAAGTCCGGCAATACTTGGGGGCACGAAGGCGCCCGCACCGGCGTCGGCTCCGCAAATGACGCTATTTCCAACACCAACGACGATGCGCTGTATCAGTCAAATCGCTACCGCCTGGATCGTTATCGTTTTGAGCTGGAAAACGGCGTTTATTTCGTGGAGCTGCATTTTGCGGAGACTTATTACGCTGAATCCGGCAAGCGCAAATTTGACGTCGAGATTGAAGATCAGGTGGTTTTAAGTGATCTCGATTTAATCGAGGAAGTTGGTCATGACGCGGCGTTCGTTTTCAATTTCACGACTGAAGTGAGCGACGGCGAGCTAAAAATTGAATTTAACCGCGTGTTGGAAAATCCGCTCATTTGCGCGATTGAAGTACGCTCGGAAATCGATGACGCACCGCCGGTGATTTCCAACGTTACAGCAAACGGCGTGACGCAATCGAGTGCGACGATTTCCTGGTTGACAAACGAGCCGGCCGATTCTCAGGTCGAATACGGTCTGGACGCAGGCTACGGCAATGAGAGCTCGCTCAATCCGGCGCTGACCAATTCTCACGGCCAGCAACTCAGCGGCTTACAGCCAAACACAACCTATCATTTTCGCGTGCATTCGAAAGATGCGAGCGGCAACGCAGCCGCAAGTTCGGACTTCACCTTCACGACGCTCCCGCCGGATGAAACGCCGCCGGTCATTTCAAACGTGATCGTCAACGGCGTGACCTCTTCGAGCGCAACCGTCTCGTGGGGCACCGACGAAGCTTCAGATTCTCAAATCGAACACGGTCTTGATGACGGTTATGGAAATTCTACCGCGCTTGATCCGGCGCTTGTCACCGCGCACAACCAAGCAATCACCGGCCTGGAAGCCAATACGATTTATCATTATCGCGTCATTTCAACCGATGCTGCGGGCAATACGGCGATAAGTGGAGATTTTACTTTTGCTACCGCAGAAAGAGCAAGTTGGGCACAGCGCGTCAACGCGGGCGGCGGCAGCTACACCGGCAGCGACGGCCGTTTTTGGCAAGCGGATCAGGAATTTTCAGACGGTTCGTGGGGCTACGACGGCTCACGCACCGGCCTAAGCTCAACCAACGACAATATTGCCAACGCCAGCGACGACGCGCTCTACCAAACCAATCGCTATCGGCTGGACGGCTATCATTTCACCGTGCCGGAAGCGGCGACTTACGCGGTGCAACTCTGTTTTGCAGAGACCTATTACAAGGAATCCGGCAAGCGTAGGTTCGATGTGGATATTGAAGGCGAGCGGGTACTGAATGGTCTTGATATTCACGCCGTCGCCGGGCACGACGCGGCGCTGGTCTATAATTTTGAAGTCTTCGTCGACGACGGCGTGTTAGAAATTGAATTCGGGCGCGTTTTGGAGAATCCGCTGATTTCAGCAATTGAGGTCGCCCAAAAAGAAAGCGACTCGCAAGCAAAGCGCATTCTCTTGGTCGGCAACTCCATCACCGACGGCGTCGGCAGTTCCGACGGTTTGGGCTTCCGTCCGGAATTGTACAACTTACTGAATTCGGCGGGAGAAGACGTCGAATTCATCGGGCCGGAAGGCGTCGCGCCGTACGAAGGGCATTTCTATTCAGGAAAAAGCATCGAAGATTTTTACCCGTCCAGTTTCGGCAACGGTTCTGGCAGCGGTGAAAAAGACCTCGCCGGAACGATGGGCTTGTACCAGCCGCAATTTGTTATGATTCATCTCGGGACGAATGATCTGAGCAATGAAACGAGTCTCACGCCTTATTCCGAAGACGGCGGCCAGACGATGGCTCTGACGACTTCCGGTGAAATGGGCGATCTGGTAAATTATGTTTTGCAATGGCGCAACGGCATAAAAGGCAATTTCGTCGAGCACGTCTTCGTCAGCCGAATCATCCCGCGCGGCGACCGCGAGAGCCAGACGGCGGAATTGAATGATGAAATCGCTCGACTCATCAATGATTTCGCAAATGGTGCGATCACCGGAGCGCCGGAGCCGGTTCGCTTAGTTGATCATCACACGCCGTTCGACAGCAATCCCGATCTTTTCACCGGCAACGGCAATGACTACATGGTCGAAGACCTGCATCCGAACGACCGCGGTTATGACGTGATGGCCGAGACTTGGTTTGACGCTTACGCCGCCGTCATTGGCGTTGAATCCGCCGCGATCCTTGCAGCGAAAGATGGGAGACGGAGGATGGAAGACGTGGCCGAAGTCTTAACCCCGATAGAATTCAAGCTTTCGCAGAATTACCCAAACCCGTTCTCGGCGCGCTCGCAGCACACCTGGATCAAATTCCAGCTTGCCAAAGACGCGACCACAGTGCTTGAAGTTTACGACCTGCTTGGCCGTCGCGTACGCACCTTGGTCAACGACGCAAAGCCCGCCGGATTCTATCAAATCGCCTGGGACGGCCGCAATGAATCCGGCTTACCGGTGAGTTCAGGGATTTATTATTATGTGCTCAGAAGCCAAGATTTTGTGAAGAGTTTGCGGATGACAGTGGTGAGATAAACTTCAAAATTTATGTGCTGGGAAGCAGCCGGAAGCCTAACAACATTCCGGCTGCCGGGGCTTTCCATGCGAATGTGATTTATATTACTGATGTTACACGCTTGACAATAACGCATGTCGCAAGTTGGTTTCCAGCCGAGTCAGATATTGCAATTGAAAATGGAGTCGTTTGACCTCCAAAACGTTTTTCAAGGTCATTCCTGCGGAGGCAGGAATCCAGAAAATGGTGCACTGCCCCTGGATTCCTGCTTCCGCAGGAATGACGCGTAGAGCAAAGTTTTTAGTCAAATGTCATATCATTGCCCAGTTGCGTAACATCAGTTATTTTAATCGCCTTGTTTTTCAAGCTTTGTATTGACAGTCACTGTTCTTTGGCGGCCAGTTTCAATGGTTGCAATCAAATCTTTGTAGCGTATTTTGACCACGCTATTTTCTGAAATTGATTTAATCACAGCTTCCACCAATTCGCCTGATCGCCAATTTATGTCGACCGCATAGCCGCCGCGCGCTCGTAGGCCTCGAATCGCGCCGTCCGGCCACGCTTGGGGCAAAGCCGGGAGAAGCTCGATCACGTCGCCGTGAGATTGCAGCAACATTTCCGCGATTCCCGCCGTCGCTCCCATGTTGCCGTCCAATTGAAACGGCGGATGCGTGGAAAGCAAATTTTCGTACACCCCGCCGCCGTCCATGTAATCAAATCCTTCTTGCCCAGTAATTCGCAGCGCTCGCCGGAGTAATTTATGTGCGCGATCACCATCCTTGAGACGCGCCCAAAAGTTTATTTTCCACGCCAATGACCAGCCCGTGCCGTCATCACCTCGTGCTTCCAGGGAGACTTTCGCCGCTTCCGCAAGTTCCGGCGTTCGTTCGGGTGTAATTTGGTTTCCGGGATGGAGCGCGAACAAATGCGAGACGTGGCGATGCTTGTTCTCCGGATCATCAACGTCTTCCTTCCACTCCTGCAATTGTCCCCATCGTCCGATTTTTAAAGGCAGAAGCTTTTCCTTTGCTGCAACAACCCTGCACTTGAATTCATCGTCGATTCCCAATATTTCGCAGGCGGCAATGCAATTCGAAAACAAATCCTGGACGATCTGAATGTCCATGAACGCCCCCTGAGAAATGCCGCCGTGCTCCGGCGAATAAGAAGGCGAGGAAACGAGAAGGCCGTCTTCGTCTTCGGTTAAGTAATCCAGCCAAAAGCGTGCGGCTTCTTTCATGATCGGGAACGCCTTTTTTCTCAAATATTGCAAATCAGGCTGAAAAGCGTAGTGCTCCCAAACGTGCTGACCATACCACGCCGCGCCCGCCGGAAAAAAGCCCCAGGGAAACTCCCACCCTGGAGCAGTGAAGCCAAACGTGTTGTTCATCGTGTTAACGATCCACCCGTCGGCGTTGAAAAAATCTTTCGCAGACTTTCGGCCCGGCACGCGCAGGCGGTCCACGAACTCAATCAGCGGTTCATGGCATTCCGCCAAATTGGTGACTTCCGCCGGCCAATAAATCATTTGGATATTGATATTTGCGTGATAATCAGCAGCCCAGGGCGGATTGTTGGAGTGATTCCATTTTCCTTGTAGATTGGCTGGCATCGAGCCGGGTCGTGAAGAACTGATCAGCAGATAGCGCCCGTATTGAAAATAAAGCGCTTCCAAATCCGGATCTACTGCGCCTTCGCCATACTTCTTCAATCGCTCATTTGTAGGAAGAGCGTTGTTTTCTCCACTGGGCAATTTGAGGCTGACGCGGTCAAAAAGCGCAGTGTAATCCGCCAGATGTTCGGCAAGAATTTCCTGATATTTTACGCCGAAGAGTGCGCCCAATGTCTGGGAATTGAGCTTGACAAAATCCCTGCCTTTGTAGTGCGGGTATTCATTGAGATAATCGGTTGCGGCGGTCAGATACAACGTGACTTCATTGGCGGCGCGGACGTGAATTTCGTTATCTTCAATCGTCCATTCTTCGCCGTCCGTTTGTACGAGAACGCGGCTCTCGAAACCCATGCCGTTGTTCTCGAGAGCGCCGCGCATGACAAGCTGGTCGCCTTCGCGAGAAAAGGAGATTTGCTTGTGCAGCGAAGTTTGGCGAATGACGTAATCCGTCCCATTTGTCGCATCGTTTTCAAAACGAAAAACCAGCACGCGTTTTGGGTAGCTGGCAAAATAGGTGCGTTGATGTTTTACTGCGCCTGAAGTATAGGAAACCGTTGAAAGCGCTTTTGAAATATTGAGCTCACGCCGATAATTTTTGACTTCTCCGCGATGACCAACCTCCACCAGCAAATCACCGAAGGATTGGTACGCGCCGTAGCCTTCCCAAACGCTGTTGCCTTTGTTCGCTTTAATGATCCCGGTGAGTTCTTTGTTCGCCAACGCATGCGCTTCATCAAATTTGCCTTCCCGCAGCAAACGCCGAATTTCGGGCAAGTGGCGATGCGCGTTTTCCCGATTGCCGCCGTTGTATTCTGCCCATTCGCCTTTTCCGCCCGCCCAGAGACTTTCTTCGTTAAACTGAATGCGCTCTTGCGGAACGCCGCCAAAAGTCATCGCCGCCAGGTATGCGTTGCCAATGGGCAAGGCTTCCTGCATCCAGTCTTCGGCGGGCTGTCCATGCCATAATTTGAGATCGCCTTCGGAGGAATTTGTCGTCTCTTCCGTTGGAGCGTAACAAGAAATCCACAGAAAAGGAAAAACGAGAAAACTTTTCTTCATCAGATTCTAGGCTGGTTATGAGTCAACGCATTTGGTAGAGACGCGATGCATCACGTCTCTACGCTACTTTTGAATATTAAAACCTATTCAACACCACCTGGAATGTCAAGCAACGAAGCGCCTTCGAAACGCTCCGTCCGCCGTATGCGGCTGTTGACTTGTATAGGCAGAAATGTTATACTAACAGCCATTTTTCAACTTCCTTCCTTTTGTCATGCTGTAAGCATCTTTTTTGACCTAACCCTTGTGCTTCAAGTCGATTCTGTACCGGGCGATAACAAAGATTCTTTCAGAATGACAAATGGAGATTCTTTTAACTTTCAAAGCACCGTTTCTTCCGGAGATCAAATCATGCAATTGGAATTGAGCGAAAAGGAACAACAACATCTGTATCGAATTCGACATAGTCTGGCTCATGTGATGGCCCAGGCGGTGCAGGAGCTTTATCCGGAAACAAAATTCGGTATTGGCCCGCCCATCGACACGGGTTTTTACTATGATTTTGATCTCGGCAAAAACGACGACGGTACGCTCAAAACCTTCACGCCGGAAGATCTTGCGACGATTGAAAAAAGAATGCGCCAAATCATCGGCGGCGACCACGAATTTCACTACCGCGAGGTGAGCGCGGAAGAAGCGCAGACGTTTTTTGAAGATCAGCCTTACAAGCTCGAACTTATTGAAGGTCTGGCCCAGGGCGGCGTTGACGAAGACGGCAACGAAACAGACGAAGCCGCTGCCATCAGCACTTATCGTCAGGACAGTTTCGAAGATTTGTGCAAAGGGCCGCACATGGAATCGACGAAAAAAATTCCTTCCGACGGCTTCAAACTCATGTCCGTGGCCGGAGCATATTGGCGCGGTGATGAAAACAAGCCGATGATGCAACGCATTTACGGCACGGCGTGGCGCAATCGCAAAGAACTAAAAGCCCACCTTCGCTTTTTAGAAGAAGCCAAAAAACGCGACCATAGAAAACTCGGCAAAGAACTGGAAATCTTTACTTTTGATGAAGAAGTCGGGCCGGGCTTGCCGCTCTGGCTGCCTAATGGCGGCATAATTATCGATCAATTGGAAACCTTGGCTAAGGAGGTCGAAATCGCCGCCGGGTATGATCGCGTGCGCACGCCGCACCTGAGCAAGGAAGCGCTCTTTTTGCGCAGCGGGCATCTCCCCTACTACGCCGACGGCATGTATCCGCCGATGCAAATGGAAGGCGTGACATATTACATGAAGCCGATGAACTGCCCGTTTCATCACAAAATTTACGACAGCAAGCCGCGCAGTTATCGCGATCTGCCGATACGCCTGGGCGAGTACGGCACATGTTATCGCTACGAAAAAAGCGGTCAGCTTTTCGGGCTGATGCGGGTGCGTTCGCTGCAAATGAACGACGCACACCTCTACTTGCGCGAAGATCAGTTCGAACAGGAATTTATCGGCGTCATCGATTTGTACATGAAATATTTCAAACTCTTTGACATTGAAAAATACGTCATGCGGCTGAGCACGCATCATAAGCGCGGCCTCGGGAAAAAGTACGTCGATAATCTTGAACTTTGGTTAAAAACTGAGCAAATGGTTCGCGAGGTGATGGAGAAAAATGACGTGCCCTACGTCGAAATTCCGGACGAAGCGGCGTTTTACGGCCCAAAGATTGACGTTCAAATCTGGAGCGCCATTGGTCGGGAATTTACTCTGGCGACCAACCAGGTTGATTTTGCCCAACCCGCTCGTTTTGATTTGACCTACATGGACGCGAACGGCGAGGAGCAAACGCCGCTGTGCATCCATCGGGCGCCGTTAAGCACGCACGAACGTTTTATCGGCTTTTTGATTGAGCACTACGCCGGCAAATTCCCGGTTTGGCTGGCCCCGGAACAAGTTCGCGTGATTCCCATTACTGACGATCATCATGAATATGCTCTCAAGCTTGAAAAGCAGTTTCGTGAGGCTGGTTTGCGAGCAAGCGCCGACTTAAACAACGAACGCATGAACGCCAAAATCCGCCAAGCGCAAATGATGCAAATTCCATACATGGCGATTGTGGGCGATCAGGAAATCGAAAGTGAAACCATTTCGTTGCGCCGCCGGGATAACAAACGCCAAAACGGTCTCGCAACGAAAGAATTTGTTGCGCAAGTGCGTGAGCTGATTGATTCGCGTTCCGGAAAATTATGGCGGAACTAAAAGATTCAGACCAAAACCGAGGCGGTGAAACGCCGCCTTACCCCACAGGACTGATTTTCCTCCTAAAAACGCAGCGGCAATTTAATCCGGCGCTATCGTTCGTGACGAGATGAGCGATATTTTCTCCGACGTGAGTCTTGCACATTTTCTTTTTGCTCTCGCAGTCTTTGTGCTTGCCGCGTTTGTTCACGGCGCCGTCGGGTTGGGCTTCCCCATGATCGCAACGCCGATTCTGGCTATGTCTTTCGGGGTCAAACAAGCCATTTTTTTAACGCTGATCCCCGGCCTTTTCATAAACGTAATTAGCATCTTGCGAGAACAGGATGCATGGCGCTCCCTTCAGCGCTTTCTGCCGGTCTCGTTGATCGCATCTTTTGGCAGTTTTTGGGGTACGACAGCGCTCCTGGCGTCATCCCCGGAACCTTTCAGGTTGCTGCTCGCTTTTGCAATTTTGTTTTATCTTTCTATCGAAAAATTCAGGAAAAAACGCATTGCCTGGATCAAACCCCATCCGCTAATAGCCAAAATAATTTTCGGCATGTTTGCCGGGTTGCTAGGGGGCATGACCAATGTTATGGCGCCGGTTCTGGTGATTTATTTTATCGAAATCGACGCTGAGCCAAAATCCGCGGTCGTTGGTTTGAATTTCTGTTTTCTTTTGGGTAAAATCGTGCAATTGGCGCTGTTCATTGATGACGGGGCTTTTCAATCAGCGGAGATTTTCCAACACACGCCGCTGCTGTTTTTCGCGCTGGCCGCGCTCTGGTCAGGAATAAATTTAAGAAAAAAAATAACGGCTTTTACATGGCGGAATTGGCTCAAAAAAGCGCTGCTCATCATTGCTCTTGTTCTTATCGTCCAAGCGTCATCGTCTTTAATTCTTGCATGTTTGTTACCCTGCTGTTAAATTTCGCCCGCTTTCAAAAAGTTGCCGGTTAACCAGTATGAAAAAGCAGAAATCGAAATCGTGACACACAAGAAAGACGCGCCGGAGACAATCGGACGAGTCTCCGTAGAATATCTTCTTAGTTCACGTCAGGATGAGGTGGCAACGCTTGATGGGGACGCCTTCAAAATCGGTACGCGCAGCAAATGTGAGATTCGTTTCGACGCGGAAACCGACGCCGACGTCATGGGGTATCACGGCACGTTAATCTACACAAACGGCAAATGGTACATTGCTCCTGAACCGGATTGCAAAATCTGGATCAATGATCAGGAAGTCAAAAAGTATGTTGAAGTGCCCAATGGCGCGATGCTTTTCTTTGGTAAGCCAATGGGCGCCGGAATTCGCGTTTTCGGCCAGACGGAAGTCAAAATCAGCCGACGAACGCTGGCTATGCTGCTGGAGAGGGGCGGCAGACAAGGACGCATGGTCAGCGCTGCAGCGGCGCGTGTTACTGAAGAAATGAATCGGCAGCAGGAGTGGTATCATCGTGCGTTGGAGCGTATTCAACGCCGCGAAACAACACGTTACCGCTGGGCTTTCGCCGGACTTGTGATCGTTTCAATTATTGGCATGGGAGCGGTTTATTATCAAAGCCAGAAAATTGATGATCTTCGTGAAATCGCCGGCAACATCTTTTTTCAAATGAAAGAGATCGAGGTTCACATTGCCGAACAAGAGCTCGACAGCCTCGATACCAGCACGTCGCAAGCCCAACTTGCTCAGCTTAGTAAAAGCTACGACCGCTACCTCGAAGAACTCGACGTTATGAGCGGTCGTAAGGATTATGAAGACAAGCTCATTCTGCGCATGGCGCGGGCTTTCGGAGAAAGCGAACTTACGATGCCGGAAGAGTTTGCCGCCACTGTAAAATCCTATATAAAAAAGTGGCAGGTCACCAATCGATATAGCAATGCGATTGAGCGATCCGAGCAAAAAGAATATATCGATCACATTATTCAAGCCATGCTTGAGCAAAACATTCCGCCGCATTTCTATTATATCGCTTTGCAGGAAAGCGATTTCGACACCAGCAAGTGCGGCCCTCGAACGCGTTTTGGCATCGCGAAAGGCATGTGGCAATTTATGCCGCCGACAGCTTTGCAGTACGGTCTGAAACTCGGCCCGCTTGTAAAAGCGCGCGTGGCGGATCCGCGCGACGAGCGTCACCATTTTCAAAAAGCGACCACGGCGGCTTCCAGGTACCTAAAAACGATCTATACGACGGAAGCGCAAGCGTCAGGCCTGCTCGTTTTGGCTTCCTACAATTACGGTGAAAATCGCGTTCGCCAGTTGACGCGCCAGCTTGGCAAGAATCCGCGTGAGCGTAATTTTTGGAATTTGATGACGACGTTCGACATTCCGAAGCAAACGAAGGATTATGTTTTCTATATTTTCTCCGCCGCCGTCATCGGGGAAGATCCGGAATATTTTGGGTTTGACATGGAGAACCCAATTTCCGATATTATTGATAAGTACGCCGCGCGGATGGCAAAAAGATTGGGGCCATAAGAGTAGAGCAATCGTCCTAACTGCAGGTCTTCTTTTCCGACGCTAAGGTTTGTTTAACAAAATCGAAGGAGAAAAATGGAATCTGATCATTCATCACCCCGAAGTCAGAAGCGTCATGCACGGCGCTTTTCAATCAAATCTTATTTTACTGATTTCTTTTCCAAGTTCGCCCCTCGCTTGGGAGTGCTTCTGATTTTTCTTTACCCATTTTCCGCTTTCGCCGCCATTCCCCTCACCCCCGAATTTTCTCAACACACAGCGCCGACAACGGCTTCCACAGAAATCGCCAATACTTTTTGGGCTTATCCTTACCCGTTGACAACCTTCATCCTCACGGGCGTCTATTTGAGCATGTTGGCTTGGCTGCTTTACCGTGCGCGACTCAGAAAACGCGCAGCGCATTTACGCCGCAGTTTCAGCATCCCCAAAAATTCTGACGCCAGCATATAAACCTAATCGAATGTAAACAAAAAAAGCGCGGCATCCTTATAGAATGCCGCGCTTTTTCGCGCGAAGCTTGACCGTTCAATCACCGAATGAGAAGCATTTTTCTCGTTTGAGAAGTTTGCTCCGAGCGCAAAAGATAGAAATAAATTCCAGTTGCGACTTGCGTTCCTCTGGAGTCGCGCCCGTCCCAATTAACGCTGTGTTGACCGGGGCCGCGGAATTCGTCAACCAGGGCGCGAACCAACTGGCCAAATTCGTTATAAATCAGCAGTTGGACGTTTCCCGCCTGAGCCAGAGAAAAACGGATGCGCGTTTCCGGGTTGAACGGATTCGGCATGTTTTGATAAAGGTGGAAGCTTTCCGGGAGAATAGAGGAGTTTTCGTCGTCTGCGATACTTGTGACCACTCCGCGTTGCTTTAGCCTGAACTCAATCGTTCGGCCTTCTGAGTCATTGCCTGTAACGCCTTCCATCCGCAGGCTGTCAAGAAGCTCTTCCGAGCTAACACCGTTGAGCGCGAACAGAATTCTTGTCACAACGCCTTCACCGAAAACGCCGACAGGCGTCCCTTTTTGCGTCATGGCGACGCCAATAACGCCTTCGTCCTCATTGTTATTCGAAAAGAAAATCGGGTCATCGAACATGGGGCCGACATCAATTTGCAGGGCGTCAGTGAAGCCGTTTTGAGGGTAATGAACTTCGAAGGAAAGGCCATAAAGGTCTTCGACGCTGTCCACGGCGACTTCGATCCACACCGCGTCCGTCGTTGTGTCGAGATTTGCCGCCTGCATTCCAATATCTCCCGTGCCGGAAGATTGGACAAAGCCATGCCTTGATACTCCACGCCGTTTTGCAGCTGTCGTCTGATTATCCCATACCTTCATCCAATTTAGACCAATGGGCAGGAGGTCTTCCTGGTTGACGACGCCGTCGCCGTTTGCATCAGCATAGCTCGCGGCAGGCGGTTTCCACGGAACCACTTTCTGCGGTTCCCAGTCTCCGGAAGCGCTTGCGCGGGCCGGGCCTTCAGAATCAAAATATTGTCCTATCGGTAAAATATCCCGCTCATTCACCTGGCCGTCGTTGTTGGCGTCTCCAGGCCAAACCGAAACGCCGACAAATTGTACGTCGACTTGATCCATTCTCAGAAAAACGTAGCGCCCCAATTCGTCGCGCGCAAAAATATTTTCGACATGAAAATCGCTCCGCGCTTCAAAGGGCGTGGATCGCCGAGTATTGAAAACGATGCGAGCAAACGCGGCGTTTTTGTCTCCGCCTTTCCGTCGCTTTTTGGCGCGCAGATGAATTTTCCCGGCGGCGTTGTCCACACTGTAGCTAAACTCCGGATTGTCACCGAAGTATTTTTCAGGGAAGACGGAATCTTCCACTGCAAAGACGTCATTTAGGTTCGAAAAAGTGACGTCCACTTCAATTTCGTGAATATTGTCCGCTTGGTCAAATTTAATGTCCAGGCTGAATTCGCTATCGATAAAGTGCTGCTTCGGCGCTGAAAGCTTTACGCCGCCAAGATTGAATGGCTGAGCGACTTTCGCCAGAAAAATGTCCTGATTGCCCCGGCTTATAAATCGATTCCCACCGAAAAACGCCGTCTTTTTGAAGTGCCCCGCCACAATAGCGTTGCCGCTGGCGTCAGGTTCAATGTCCAAGCCCCAATCAAGATCGGGGCCTCCGCCAACGTGATCCGCCCAAACCGGATGACCGGTTTTTGTATATTTCGCCAGAAATACGTCCAAAGTGCCGCTGCTCTTCATCGAACTCTCGGCGATGGTTGCGACGCTCGCAAATGCGCCGGTGACATAGAAAAAGCCTTCATCATCAATCGCGATTCCTCGTCCCTGATCGTCAAGCGGACTGCCTTCCGACCGTCCCCAGAGCAGGTTGCCGTCACGATCCATTGAAGCGATGAAAATATTGCGGTCACCGTTTGGCGATTCAAAAACACGCTCCGGTGCGTCATTAAAACTGCCGCGACCTTCGTGATATCCGGCCAGTCCGACAACGCCGTTCGTTTGATCGAAAGCGAGCGCGTACGCGCGGTCAGACGCTTCACCGCCAAAATTCTTTCCCCACACCAGTTCGCCGTCACGATCATATTTGACGATGAACATGTCCGTCAAGCCGTTGCTGGTTAAGCTCAAATCGTTGAAGGAGATTTCTCCACGAAAAATGCCGCAGGCGAAAACTTCACCATTTTCGCCGCACGCCACGCCGTATCCAAGGTCCGCGGCGTTGCCCATGCCTTGGCGCGCCCATAGCGTTGAACCGTCAGGGCTCAGCTTCGCAATAAACGCATCGCTTTCGCCGCCGCTGTTTAATGTCTCAGCATCGAAAGCAAGCTCGCCGTAGAACCATCCCGTGATAACAATATTGTCTTCTTCATCGACGGTCACTTCGTAAGCTTGATCATAGAACTGATCGCCGAAATTTCTGGCCCAAAGCAAGTCGCCGCTGCCGTTGTATTTTGCAACAAAAGCGTCGTTGCCGCCATTTGAACTCAGCGTTACATGTCCAAAATCCACACCGTCGCCGTCAAGCGCACCCGCGATGATGATGTTTCCGTCCGAGTCAGTTGCAACGTCGTAGGCGCGGTCATTTCCCGGCCCGCCCGCGCGACTCAAAAACTGTATTTCTCCAGCCGCAGAGTATTTTGCGATAAAAATATCACTGCGCCCTCGGCTTGTCACCGTCAAAGGGTTCATCGCCAGCGTACGCTCGAATTGCCCGGCGACTATGACAGCGCCATTATTGTCTACGGCCAGACCATTCCCTTGGTCTACGCCCGTATATCCTGCGTGTTTGTACCAGGCCGTCGTGTCCGCCTGTTGCGCAATTCCTGAAGCACAACAAAGGAAAAGCACGAATGCCCCGAATATTAGCCCAATTTTCCTCATGGCCTTATATGCCCAGATGCAAGTCCACTCTCTGAGGCTCTGCCTCTTGAATTAAGATTTTTCTTGAAAACAAAACGTCGATTTCTCGAACAAATTTGGAAACGTGTACAAAATTCTTCCTTGATTTTTGAACGCTGCTTCCCTTGCTCTGCCATTGCAAATAATAGCCGTACTTGCCAACGCCGACGGTCTTTCCGTCCGATCCAGTCCAGTCCCAAAACAGCTTCTCCGGAGGCGCTTCCTTGCCCTGAAATACACGCACCGGCTCGCCGCGGCTATTCTCAATGATGAATTTCCATGACTTGATTCCATTCATACGGTTGTATTTCCGCTTGATGATCGGCGTGATGGAAAACATGGTCATTTCATTCGGCTGTGTAGTCACGTTTTTTTCATGAGCGTCTCCATTTGTTCCGTTGTGCAGTAAGGCGTGTGTTTTGTTTTCAATAAAACCGTACTCCAGACGATGCTGCGCGACGCCATACTTTTCGCTCAAATAGCCGCACAAGGCTTTGGCGACGTGCGTCTTGTTTTTGGATGCAATGATTCGCGCGCGCATCGTCGCGTTTGCAGCCAGCTTTTCCGCAAGCGGCTCGATCACATAACCAAAAGCTCTTACATAAGATTCAACATCAGCTTCCGTTACCGTGCGCGGATCGGCGAAAGGCGTAAATCGATAATAGTGATTGATCGGGTCCAACGCGTCCTTCAAACCGCGCATCAAATCGAAGCTCCCGGTCGCATCCGGCCCAAGCCCGTCTTCAAAACGTTGAGCAAGTTTTCTCTCAACGATTCGCAGAGAATCTTCCGACGCGCTAATTTCAAAGTCAACCGTCGGAATGTCGCCAAAACGATAGGCGAAGCTGACGCGGTGCGAGCCGTTGCTGTACGAATTTATATCAGAAATCGGCATGCTGTACCGATAATCAAAGCTGATCTTCTCAGTTATGTGCAACTGCGTGCCAACATCAAAATTGCCGGTGAGCAAACCGAATTTAAGCGCGCCAATGCCTTGAACTGAAGTCGTGAGGCCAAGCATGGGCAGAAACCTGTCGCCATTCCAGAGATAACCGAGACTGGCTTCTCCCCAGTTTTTGAAATTGTAATTGGCGGCGATGTTCATAACGCTGTTTTGGCGAATGCTTAAATTTTCAAGAGAAATGTCCGGACGATTGATATTTTCCACGCCAAGACCGAGCTGGAGCTGATCGTTGACTTGGTAGAAAACGCCCGCGCCCATGTTAAAGAGCAACTTTGACGCGCCGTCTTCAAGAATCGGATCGCCTGGATCGACAATGACAGCTCCGCTCAGATCGAATGATCTTGAGTAGAGTCCGACTTGTACGCCGACGCCGATTTTGTCATCAAATTTCAAAGATGTAATCAGGTTCAACCGGTTTTCGCTGTAAATCGACGCTTTCAAGTTCGAAGCGATCAGTCCGGCTCCGATGTTTAAAGGCGTCAGCGAAGGAAAAGAAACGTTCATAAAACTGTTGCTCAAACCGTCTGAATTGTTCGAGACGAATCCGTAGTGCAGAATTCGCGAACCAACAACGAATTGAGCGTCCTGAAACGCAATTGCCGCAGGATTGATGAACGCAATTTGCGATTCGTAAAGATCAACCGGGCTGGCTTCCTGATAGGTTTGCGCTTCGGACGACCGCGGCGCAAAGCCAGCGAGAATGAGACATAACGTCCCAAATGTATTTCGAATATTCGTTTTCATAGTGCGTTGAGATGCTTTGAGTTGGACAGGAATGGAACTGCTTAAAACAATTATCTTGCCAGACCGATAACGCCTTTATCTAGCGTGTCTTCACCAAATCTGACAACATAAAGGTAGGCGCCGGGTTTTAAGTCTTTTCCATTGTTGTCCGTCCCGTCCCAACGCTGCGCTCCGGAGAGCTGCTTTACTTTTCTTCCGTTGACGTCGAAAATAATGATTTCTCCGCCGCCGGTTCTTAGTTCGTCAAAATCGAAAATCACATGATCATTGAAACCGTCGTTATTTGGCGTAAACGGATTTGGGCGCACGCGCGGCGGCGGCTCGAGGATATGAACCTCGGCGCTTGCATCACGCGTGGAGTTCCCACTCCTGCCAATAACGCGAAAGGAGTATTGTCCGACCCGTGCCTGGTTCGACGTGGACAATATCAATTCGGCAGGCGATTCCGGTGCAATCCTTTGCGGTGAAAGTTGGGGAACAGCCCAAGCTAACCCTTCAAAGCCAACAAACTCGAGTTCGACGGGAACGTCCAGGTGTTCCGCATCGAGCACCGAAACTACAAAAAGTGCGGAGTCTCCCGGAAATATATCGCGTCGTTCAGGTGAAATCTGCAAGGTAAACAGCGCTGCCGGAACAACGCGCAAAAGCCCTGCGACTTCGCGTTCTATATCGTCCGCTTGTCCCTGAACGGTGAACGGATATTCTCCTTCAGCCGTCGACGTATCCGTTGGAATTGTCAACAGCGCAGGAGAAGTACGGGAAACAAAGTTTGGTTGTAAATCTGGTAGAAATTCGGTCGGAAGTCCCAAAATTCTCAGCGGGACGTCAGTATCAAAAGACCGGCTTCCAGTGAGGCTGATTTCATATTGCGCGGCATTCCCGGCCAAAACGCTCGTGTCAGTCGGGTTGATATGCAAAACAAAATCGATCTGTTCAAGAATGGTCACAGAAAATGCTTCAGGCCTCAGGAATATTGTATCCCCTTTCGAGTTAAATGCAGAAATATCGCTTAACGCAAAGTTAACGTCACGCCCGTCCGGCGTTTCAATAACACTTGTAAAACGCAGGTGCGCCAGCGAGCCAAGCCCGGAAACGCCGCTCGGCAAATCAAAGTCGAGCGAAACCAAGCCTTCATTGTCCGAACGTTCAACCGTAATGTCATCACGCCGTCCGACAAATTCTCCGGCGCTCACAAAATCAGCGGCTTCCGTTGCCGGTTGTATGTACTGCGGATCCGAGTATTGCAGCGTAAATGCCAGCCGTTTCAAGTCAACAACTTCCCGATCGATTCCGCCGATTTCCAGGTCGATGGTAAATTCCGCCCCCGACATATACTCCGATGAAGCCGAGCTTGGGAATAACGGGATTTCGTAAATTGCGAGAATCGTTGCATCTTGCTGAAAAAATGTATCGACGGCTGCAGTGACCGTGATCGGATAGACGCCTTCGCTGCTTTGCCCGTTCGTAGCCAGGTTCAAAAATACCGGGCTCGTGTCGGGCGAAATGGTAGGGCTGGAAAATTCTGCGCTCACGCCAAGGTGATTTTCGACCAGACCAAGATTGACTTCCCGTGCAAAGCCGCCAATCGGTTCCAGATTGATTTCATATTGCGTCTGCTCGCCTTTGCCGATTCGCGTTGAGTCGGGCGTGACCGTAAGTGTAAAATCTTTCGGTCGAAGAATGAGCGTTTTCTGAACGTCATGGCAAAAGTAGAGCGTGTCGCCGTTTGCGTCGCGCCAGGCGATATTTGAAAGGGAAAATTCGACTTCGGAAAAATCCGGCATGTCGCTGGTCGGGAAAAAGTTCATCCGGAACAGCAAACCGTGTCCTTCGGTGTTCCCAGCCTCGGATTTTCGCGTAACGCCGGTGCGGATCACGCCGTTCGGAAAATCTGGTACGGCCAGCCAGGCCAAATCTTGTTCATCGCCCAAGAGCGGGCCGGGAAACAGACTTTCTTTCTCCAGTCCGGCCAGACGCAAGTAATCGGCGAAATTGAAGTTTAATTCAAAGCTAACGCCAAACAAACTGTCCACCGGCATGGTCTCTGAACCGACGTAGATATCGACCCAGAAGCTTTCCACGCCCGCGCGGATGGTGTCGGCGGAAATGACAATGTGAATGGAATCGGTGCAAGCGGGCTCTTGCAAGACGAATTCGGGTTCGCCCTCTGTTTCAGCAAAAGCCGTTGCCGTGAGAAGAAACGCCGATGCAAAAATGGCGCTTTTAAAGAAATTTTTTACGCGTCGCTGCATCATCAGACTTCACTCCTAAAGTCTTATGTATTAAAAACGTACCAACAGAAGATTGCAACTTCTAACGATCTTCGAAAATCTCGATGATCGCGAGTAACGGACTGTAAAGGCTGTCAGCAAGTGTATGTTTCGCCATTCCCGATTGCCCGGGAACGATGCAAAATTCAATTTTCCGTCCAGCCGTATTGGAGCATAAAGTTGGCGTCGGCGAGGAGTTTATCTATGTTGCGTCCAACAAAATATGCAGCCTGGCACTACCCGTCCTGGGCATGCGCAGCTTGAGCCGACAAGACTGTCGGCTTTATTTATTTTCCAGTATAGAGCGTATCGCTTACGGTTGTATAAATGAACATCGCGTCTCGACCGCCTGGTAATTCGCGCGGCGAGTACTGTAGCTTTTCTTCGTCATACCCCCACATTTCGAAAACGATGCTGCCGTCCTTCTTTTCAAATCTGATTTTCATCGGGTCGCCTTTGTAATTGCGGGTAAGTCCGCGCAAGAGGGCGGCGAAAATGCCGTTTTCCGCACGGCGGGATTCGGCGTTTTCATAAAATTCAGATTTTTCCGTGCCGCCAACAATTTGAAAGTTGGCGGTGAAACGCCAGTTGTTCATAATCGTTTGGGCGGTGTCTGAAGGAAAAACGAAATATATTTCACGCGAGGGATAAGTTATCGCAAGGTCTTTGTCGCCGAAGCCGTTGCCGGTCGCATCGATAATGTCAATCTTATCAACTTGCGTTTCGTCGATAAAAAACTCCTGAACAAAGAATTTAATCAGCGACGTATCGGTCAGAGTAACTTTCGGCACATGCACGCGCTCAACAGAGACTTTGCTCGGCATGTTCTGCGCGGAAACTGCGCCCGCCCAAAGCAGGCAGCCGAGAATTGTCAAATTCAATCTATATTTGTGAAGATGCATTGCGGTGATTCTCCTTTTGCAGTTCGAGCCATTGCTTTCTTGTCTTTCGGGCTTCTTCCGACTTGCCCTTCTTCAGGTAAGCGAGAGAAAGCAATTGATAAAGCTGTTTGCGTTCTTCAAACGAAAGCGATGATTCGTCTTTTTGAGCTTCGAGGGCGTGTTCAATCACCATGTCCGGCTTATTTTGCACAATCTTGGCGATTTCAATGTGGCTCTTGGCGCGACCTTTCCAGGGAATCTTGGTCGCTTGCAAAAAGTAAGAGTAAGCCGTCTGCCACTTGCGCGCAGCGCCGTTTTCAGCGCCAAGGTTATAACACATCGTAGCATAGTGCTCAAAATATTTTTGATAGGAACTGTCCGCAACGGCGCCGTTGCCCGCTTTTCCGCTGCGAGCAGCAAGCTTTTGCAATCGTTCGACAGCATTGTCTTTTTTGTTCAGCTTTTCATATTCGATCACGCTAGCGCGCCATTCGATTTCGTCTTGAGCACGCTGCGTTTTCAAGAATTTGACCAACCTGAGAAAACCGGAAGCCGCGCCTGAAAACTGCTCGCGATTTTGCAAGACCACAAGCGAGTCCCGGATTTCGGAAGCGCGGATGTTGCCGTCGTCCCAATTGATCCAATCGATAAAATCAGTCACGCTCTTGGCTTGTTCCGCGTTACTCGCGAGAGTTTCCGCAGTGGCCAAAATGGCGAGAGACTTTTCGGCATGATACAAACGCGCCTGCGTAACGCCTTGATAGTAACGATAGAAAAACAAATCCGAGGTGTCGACCGGCGCATCTTCGAGTTCGCGCATCGTCGCGCCTGGATTTTCTACTTTTACGAAAGCGGTTTGCTTCAAAACGTTTTCGGCTTCAATAAACGAATCATAGGCCGCTTTCCACGCTCTGATCCGGAAATAATTCTGGCCCAGCCGGTAGTAAGCGTCGTGCTGACTTTTGTCAATTTTGACGAAGTCTTCTAACACACGAGCCGCGTTTTCATAATCCTTCTCGTTTTGTAAACGATCCGCCTTTACACGGTAGACGCGTGCGAGCCAGCTTTTTGCATCCAGATCGTACGGATTCAACAAAATCGCTTTCTCAAAAGCGGCGATCGCTTCATCGAGCAAGCGGGCGATCTTCTTGTTGGTTTCCGGGTCTAAGCGCTTCGCTTGGCCCTTATCGTTATGGCTAGCAATTTCTTTCAGGGCTTCTTTGCCTTTGCCAACATGCTTTTGCGCTTCGTTGGAATCAAGCTGAGAAATTGCGGTTCGCTCAGCGATTCTCGCCCAGAGCGAATCACTCCGCTGAAAACGCTCTCGCGCTTTTTCCTTCAGCTTGTTGATTTCTTTTTCCGTTTTTGGCTCGGCAAAAAGGAAAATCTTGACCGAGTCCGCCTGGCGCGCAACCGTACTGTCCACACCTGGAGGAACGTCAAATTTTCTCATTTTAGCTGATCCGCCGCCCCCGGCGCAGCTATATAAAAAACCATAAAGGGCGACCGCAAGCAGCAGCCCCAAGAATCTATTCGTCCTGATCATCTTTATTCACCTGTTCCCACCATGAAAGGAAGATTCTGTAAAACTGCGTCGTCTTTTCAGCGGAAGCGGATTCTTGCGAGGTGCCAAAACTCGCGATTCTCCGTTCCGCAGCGCGAACCACAGAACCTATCCGAAAATAATTACTCTGTTGTCGAAATCCTTTGTCGATCAACAAAGTCGCTTCATTGTTTTGTACGATACATACGCGAACTTCATACTGCTCTTCGTTAACGATCAAGAAGATTTCGCAAGGAGTTCCAGAAAGCGTGATATCGACTTTTGAGGTTAAATCACCGGCTTTGTAACCCATAAACGTCCTGACGACGTTGCTAAGTTCGCGCGGATTTTTTTTCATCCACTCAACCAGCGCTTTATATATCGGTTTTAAGTTTTCAAAATCGTTGCCCAAGTCGTCCGCTTTTTTGAGCGGGACGTCAACTTTTTCCGCCACGGGATTTTGCTTCACGAGGCTTTTGCGTTTTTTCGGCAAATTGTTACTGCGACTCTCGTGCACCTCAACGGCGTTCGACTCTGAAAGGGAAACTTCAATCGCCGAAGTCGGGTTTTTTTGCAAATTCGGAAAACTTGGCAAATCCAGCGTATTCGGCGTTTCCGACGATTCTATTGCGCTCAACGCATTCAGACTTGATTGCAACGCCGTTATTTGCATACTCTCGTCATTTTGCTGCGTGCTCACCAACACTGGCGCGATCTCGCGCTCAGCAGGTTGGCTGGCAAGAGAGCTTTCAAACATTTTGACCAATTCATCATCAGCTTCGGGCTCAGGCTCTTCTTCCTGAACCGTTTTGTGCTTTTCCACCTCATCTACTTTCGAAACGTCAGGTTTGGGTTCCGGAATCGCCTGTTCCTGATTTTGCAGCGTCTCAATGTCAACAATATCGATGGGCAAAAGCTCATATTCTTTTGCTTCCACCGTGTCGTTCGGCAGCGTAAAAAAACGCAGAAAGACATAGAAGAATAACAGGAGCAAGAGTGTAATGCTCCAGCTCGCCGCAGTCTGGCGGAGGCGATCTTTTTTAGAAGTTAAGGTCGTCATAGTTGTACGCTATGTTTTTGGGGAGCTCCAGTCGTGTGCAAAGATCCATAACGCTCACGGTTAGCTGAACGATGGACTCTTCTTCCGGCTTGATGAGGACGTAGAGAGAAAACTTTTCGTCTGAATACTTGTTTCGAAGCTCGACGAGTTTCAGCTCCAATTCCTCAAGCGTTTCCAGCCGATATCTTTCCTTGTCTTCAACCAGTTCAAAAACGCCTTCGTTCTTGACTTCAACAATCAGGAAAAGATTGCGACTTTCTTTAGCTTTCTGTTTGATCGGGGTCGGCAGCTTGATTTGCGCTTTAACGTTGACGTCGCTGATCGCGATAAACCCGAACAATATGATCAATGCGATATCGATCAATCTGATGATAATTCCGCCTTGCGTCATAACAATTATATCCCGGAACGTCCTGTCCGCTTAACATCCATGCCTTTAACGATGTTCAGTTTGTCGCAAATGGAAGCGACCAACATCGTGTATTTTATTGGCGTATTCCAGTTGGGGCGCACCCGAACCAAGAGTCCGGCAGCATCCCCGCCAGCTTTTTCTTTTTTAGTCGCGAGATAATTGTACAGCTCCTTGGGACTGGTGAGCCGAACCATCTCATTATCGACGAGGTATGAACCGTCATCCGCGACGCCGACAATCAAAAGCTTTTCTCGATCCGGCGGCGTCTTTGGCGTATTTTCGCTTTTTGGCAATTCTATCTTACTGCGGTCGGTAACTTCGGAGATCGCGATGAACCCAAAGAGCAGAATAAAGACGACGTCGATCAAACGAATCATCATTCCGCCCCTGCTCATACGTGAACCGCCTCCTCGGCTTGCCCCATGGCTTCAAAAGTAACCGGTGATTTCGGCAGGCTGCGAGCAACCGCTGAAACCTGGTTAACGCCGGGATCCGGCCCAAGAATCAATTGCGCTTCCGCACGGCCAAAATCATCCGTTTCAACCTCAAATACATTTTCGTTGTGAGCGTTTTTCTTTTTGAACACGCTTTTCAAGCCCTGGCTGTGTCCATTCGTGTCGTCAACTTCATTGTTGTCCAGATTGGCAAATTGGCCATCTCCCTGAACAATCGTAAAAGCAATCTTTTTATCGCTAATTGGGTTGCCAAAAGCGTCGCTTAACGAAATGACAAACGGTCGATTCAACGCCTGATTGACTTTCGCTGTTTGGTGGTTGCCTTCTTCATGATCGAGTTTAGCGGGAGGCCCGGCAATGCCATGAACCTGAAAGACGATTTCACTTTTCGGATTTTTGGCGGCGTGAGCAACGACGGTTCTTTTACCAACGTCAGGACTGAGGAGAAAAGTAGCCTCTGCATGCCCCTTTTTATTAGAAATGATCTTAATGCTTTTCTGGTTGTCAGCGAAGAGACCTCCAGAGCCTTGAACTTCAAAAACCACTTCAGCGCCGGAAATCGGCACGCCGAATTTGTTGATTGTTTGAACCGTGAAAGGCTTTGAAAGGTGTTTTCCGACTGGAGCTGATTGCACCAATTTGGTCACGCTTTTAAGGCGCAAATCGATAGGTTCCGCTCTGCCGGGAAGTGACTTTGCGGTTGCCCCGTTTGCAACAGCCGTTTCATAGGTCGAAGAATCTTCGACATTGGCGAAGAATCGCATTCTGATAAAATCGGCGATGGTGAAAATACGGGAAAGTCTGCGACTGAAGAAGTTTGAAACTTCCGTACTTGCGAAATTGATCACAATACTCACAACCAAGCCAAGAAGCGTCGTAATCAGAGCGACGCCCATGCCGTTGAGAATGCGCTGCGTGTCCAAGTCGCCGCCGTAGAAAGTAATGAACATCCCATAGACAGTTCCGAGCAGCCCCAGAGCGCCGGCCGTGTCGGAAAGAAAGTTCATTCGATTCTTAAAGCGATTGAAATTCTCTTGTTGCAGCGTGACAAAAGCGTTGAGTTCTTCGTGGAGAATTTCAGGCTTTTGGGTGTTCTTATATACATCAAATTGCTTGCTCAAAAGTTCTGAAAGCAAGCTTTTCTTCGATGCTTTGCGGAGATCGCGTACAGCTTCCAGGCTGGCTTCATCAAAGTTGATGTTTTCCAGCTTCTTGGAACGAATCGCGTCCCGCCAAATTTCGTAGAGTTTATTAACGATAAAAAGGATGGCCAAGCCGAAGACGAAGAAAATCGCCCAACGAATGCCGCCGCCTAATTCGGTTAGCTTCCACAATGATCCGAAATCCTCGAAGTCAATTTTTTCTTGAGGTTGGGAAAGAGAAGCTGCGGCAGTTTGGGGATTCTGCGTCGTCGATTGTTCCGGCGGTTGCACTTCCTGTCCAATAGCCGGAATCGCCAGGAACGTAACGAACAAGATCATCAAGGCGAGTAGTTTCGCTGCGACATCACGATCCATGAGACGTCTCCATAAGTTTAACATGTTTTTCCGTGCCCCAGTTTTTGCATGAAGACTTGCTTTGAGCGCACTCCTGCGCCCATTAAGCCCTTAAAGACAAGCTGTACAGGCTAAGAGCAGTGATTACAGAAAAAGTTTTGCCGTTTCGTTAACAAATAATTCTGAAGGAAATTGGGAAGGATGGTAGCGCGGTTTTCACTGATTTTAAATACAGGAAAAGAAATAAAGGAGTGAAGCGAGAAACTGAAAGAACTCCTTTCAATGCGCAATAGAGCGATAACAATCCTTGCAGAATATTCGCCATTATTCCTCAACAGCTATTCTCCTTTTCGCCTATCAACGTCCAGTTTAAGTCTTGATGCAAGAATACAAAAGAGCATCTTTATACGTGCATCCTGCACAACAAAATAAAAGCGCGTTTGCTCAACGACAACCCGGTCTAAACATTCGAGAATTGGGGGACGTCTCGAAGTTTACATCGTAAGCTAAACGCGCTTTCCATATGGGGCGGTTAAAATATCAAAACGGGGTATATGACGCAAGAAAAAAAATAAAAATCTTGACAAGTATTTGACGAGAAGCGAACGTGCGTTTCATCTTTGTTGTGCGGGGCTTTGCATTTCTCCTTTGATTAAGCGTTCAGATCGCAAGGGAAAACATCGGCTTTCTCTCTATATAACTGACGCATGCCAAGACATCTCCTGTTGCCCAAATATGAACATCGTATCATTAGCGCCGGGCTTCAGACTCTGACCGCGCGTGCCAGACGACGCGTGCGTAGCGTCAGATGCTAACACAGAACGATTGGGTAATTTCCTTCAAGCGCTGAAAACCCTCCCCAAAAAGCCACACCCTTTCAGAGCCTTTATTCCAAGAACGAATCTGAAAGTCTACCGCCATCCTTAATGAGCAAACATGCGTGGATTTCTTCCGTGTAAAGAAAAGTTGACATACTTCAAGGCCATAATTAACAGCAACTTAAGAAAACGAGAATCCTTTCTGTAAACATGGCTTGACATTTCATCCAAGAAGTTTAGAACCATGTCTTTAGCTTAGAATCAAAGAGTTAAGATTTACATCAGCTTTACATTTTTCTTCTCTTCGCGCATCATAATTTGCCGCCCCGGGACGGCTTATCCAAAACCTCGAACACATCACCAACTCACACAAGCGTCTAAAAAACAGTCCCTTAAACCGTCATATTTCTCAGAGAAACACGGCCCTAAAAGCGCCAAAATTGAAAAGTGGCACGCGCTTTGAATAAGCCGAGACCGAAAGCAACAACGAAACTGACAACTTACTAAACACAAAATTGCTTAAGTCATGAAGCCAAACGCTATTCGAGAATTGAGTTCAAAAATCGCGACTGAAAGAGCAAAGAACGACGAAATTTTCATTGTTTGCAATGATCAAGAGACGCTCAGCAAGTTCGCGCCAGTGTTAGAAAAAACGCAAACGTCAGTGAAAATCTTATCAGACTTCGGTGAGTTTATGAAACGAGCGATCGAGTTCAGCGTGAAATTGGTTATCGTTGATCTGGACATTAAGAATAAACTCAACCAAAGTATCGTACCTACAATCCGAAGCCTAAAACCAGACGCGGAAGTCATGGTGCTCGCTTCAGAAATACCATTTGAAACGGGGCGTGAGCTTGCAATGAACCGCGTTTCATTAACGCTTACAAAACCAATTCAGACTTCGCAACTCATGACCTATTTCGACCATTTTAGGCGGCGCAGCAAGCGGCTGCAACAACGCACAAAAAACAGAGGTTCAGTTTCTTCTGCGCGCAGTCCTTAGCACGTTTAGCAATAACGACAAGCACTCTTAAAAATAAGGCGCCAGAACGCGCATAAAACTATCACTCTTTCCATACCAATACCCAACATGAGGCCGGAACTGACATGAACACTTCTGAAAACCTGGAAAAAGAATCTATCAAATGGGTCGTCGCTAGAGTCGCCATTTGGGTTGCTTACCCGCCCATCGCCCTGGCAACATTGTCTTCATTCGTTTACAAACTCATCTAAAAATCTAAGGAAAATCTATCATGAAAAAGCTCAAGCAATTCATCTCGTCTCAAAACGCAAACAACCCAATCGAATTTTTGCCGAACAGTCTTGCTTTTGAAGAACTGCTGCAGGCCACGCTTATCCTGGTAACGCTCACGCTGGCCATAACAGCAGGCGCAGCTCCCATCCTGCCGTAATTTTGCGGAGCTGTCTCAGTTTTCTTAAATGAATCTACCGTCAACTTCTAATTTCGTGCTGACGCTTCTATCTTTTCAGCGCGTGAAAACTAATCGTAAGGAGATAGTATTATGTTTCCTAACAATGATTTCAACCGAGAGCTAAGGCGCCTGGGCCAAGACCATCGACGCAATCTTGCGCGCAAAAGAGTATACCGTTATAAAATCCATACTTTTTCGAGCGGGGAAAGGCTCGCACTCATGGTCGCTTTTCCATGCCTTAGCCTCGCGGCATTGGCTCCGATTTTGTTTAACTGAGTTCTTGGTATTCGTGATTTCAGTATTCAACCCCGTCTATCTGTCACCTAACAACTCCTGGACTATTCTTTGTGGAGCAGAAGCTTTCCTTGTGGAGAGGAAACCGACTTTTAAAATGGAATCGAGATATGTTTGACCATGTTAGTTGATGATCGACAGGGTGCACAAGTGTGGAGAGACGAGCGGTGAACGCTCACATATAGAATCTACCTCTCCACAGCAACGAGCGGCCCGACTCACCTCTTAACCGCGGGCCGCTCATTTTTACTCAAAAACGTGTAGGGCACAAAAAATAGGGGTACTATTATGAACGAAATATTATCTGTATTCGCGACAAGCTATGTGATCGGACTCATATGCGCAAGCTACTTGCTTGTTCGGATTGGAATTATAAGCAAAAAAGAACAGTGTTTTTCAGCAACCGAAGAAAGGCAAAATAACGCTGTGGCCGGAATGATGTGCTTAAATATGCTAGTAACGATTATTTGGGCAATAATCGGCGTCATCTCCTACGCTATCGCAAGAGATAACAGCATTTTTCTCCAGTGGTCCTTTTTTCTAAGCTTGATCATCACCTGGTTTATATACGGCGGCGCCGCGCCAAAGAAATCGGATTTGGCCGTACTTTCAATGATCGTTCTCGCCAGCGGCGGGACGGCGTTTCCGATTTTGAGTAAGGCGCTTTGGCAATAAAACTCAAATTTGAATAACAAAATCAAAACAATATATTTGAACCCAAATGAGGCTGCATACCATGAACGTCAAATTAACCTGCAAAAATCACCTGCTCCGTCTCTCCGGCATTAAGCGATTTCACATTGTTGGCTGCTCACGCTCAGGAACGACCATGTTGTTTTATGCGATGAGCGCATTCGAAAAAACGCGTCTCTACGACAAGGAAACCACTCCGTGGAGCCAACCTGATTTAAAGGAAAGTATGGAGATCGTCAGCAATCCATCGCAGCACTGGCAGGGCGTAAATTACATCACGAAACGTCATCGGCAATGGTGCTCGCCGGAAAATGTGAAAACCACGATTCAATACGCTCTTCAAAATCAGGCGACGATCATCAACATCGTTCGAGATCCTCGCGACGTCCTAACAAGCAAACACCCTTATACCGAAGGTAAGTTTTACGTAGAACCAGAGCTTTGGAGGCTCAGCGCGGAAGCAAATGAGCGGCTTGCCGAGGCACTCGAACCCCGCGGACGCATGTTTACGATTCGCTACGAAGACCTTGTTCGGATGCCGCGCTATGTCGAGTTGCTGTTCAAAGTAAATTGCGGCCTTCAATTGAGGCGCAATGTGACTGGCATTGACAGAATGAAGGACAATGTCGAAAACGGCGGCGTGTCGATGAACATGGTCAAGTACATGCACAAGCTCAGAAATTTCGATCCAAATTCGATTGGGCGTTGGCGCAACGATGAACGCAAACAAGCGCACCTCGACAAGCTTTTTGACGAGCCTATTTTGCGAGGCCGCCTTGAAAGCTTCATCAAAGCGCACGAATACGATCAAGACTTTGCCGGCCAACCAAAGATGACGGCGTTAGTCGCAGAGTTGAGCAAGAAATCGCGCATACCGTTTTCGTCAAGAATGGAGCCGGTTTTCTCCTTGTCGTAAATCATCGTTCTGTATCAAGCGAGCAATCCTTTTACAAACCGCTATAACTAACAACACAACAGCGACATCTTAACGCCTGTAAGTTTGAGCATGCAGCCCATAACTTACAGGCGTTTTTTTTGACCGCATCTCACCGCCCGATTTTGGCAAGGATTCATAACACGATGTTTCTTTACCCTCAAATTTGCGAATAGAATATCCGCCATTCTCGCGGAGGCGCATTACGGTCAACCTAATTTCGGGACGCTACAAACTCTCGCTCCCAATCTCTGGATTGGGAGCGCAATTGCATTCGAAACTCCAGTTTCGAGCCAAGGAATTCACTCGAAACTGGAATTTCTCGCCCATCTTCATTTCCAAACCGAAGCTTGGGAATGAGCCTTAGCGAGGCCCTGTTTGCGGTAAAGTTTCGGAAAAGCTTTGCTGTGTGCAACATCAGGGGCGCCTCTTTTTCGGAGTGGAATTGTCCAAAAACATGGTCTCTGAATAAAATGCATGCCGCATGCCGAGGTTCAAAATCTTGAACCCCTACGATCTATCGTGCGACGCTTTAAAAATACTATCTGATGTTACGCGCGGCAACGCACATCCTGAGTCTTAAAGCAAATCTCGTCTCATTAGCGCCGGACTTCAGTCCGGTGACGCATAAAACGCCCATTTTTCTCTCTTCCGCCGCGCCAGCGCGGCGGAAGAGAGGAGATAGTCGTCTTCAAAAAAACTCCGCTCTGAAGAGCGGAGCTAATGAGAATCAAAAGTTGCCCGCAGGCTTTGATCGCACGTGCCAGACGATGCGTGCGTAACATCAGATACTATGTTTAAAGACAGCCCGCTGTGACGGCAAGCCACACTCAAACGCTAAGGCGCTTGGCCCCAGAGTGAATGAGTTCTCGCTAAAGACCGCAAGTGCGACTAGGAAGCTGAATGGCGGCCTGGCACGAATGCTTCTTCACATCCAAATTTGCGAGCAAAGTATCGGCATTCCCGTCCCGTCTGCGCGAAAATAATGCAAAAAGCAATGGTCTGGGTCAGCGAAACGTCATTAGACCGATGCGTGACGTCAGTTGGTAAGAAGTGAAAATTGAATTGGCGAGAGAATGGTCTACGGCGGGAGCAAACAATAATCCGGCATCGCCAGATTAGCCTACCATCAGTTATTGACTGATGGTACGCGCCAGCTTCATAATACAGCAACTGTTTATCAACGCCATTCCGCGGAGGCGCACTACCATCAACCTAATTTCGGGACGCCAAAATTCTCGTTCCCAATCTCTGGATTGGGATCGCAATTGCACTCGAAACTCCAGTTTCGAGCCCATCTCCATTCCCAAACCGCAGTTTGGAAACGAGCCGCAATGAGACACTGCTTTTGGTTTGGCTTCAGAAATGCTTTGCTGCGCGTAAGATCATTTATTAAGGCGAGGAAAAGAATTGCGAGCCCCCCTGCCCCACTCAGCCCGGCGACTCGATGAATTGCCAGACTAAACGGGGCTGGGAAATCGTGCAAGCGAGAGCAACAAAACTCGCGAAAAGGTAAGAAATTCTAAAATAGACTGACGACCATGCTTGGAGCGATACTTTAAGCGCTCGTCATGGTCTTATTTTCAAGCGGTGCGTGCTTCTTGATCAAGCGGTAAATCGTCGGGCGGCTCAATAACGAAATTTTTGCCGCACGAGAGATATTGTTTCCGGAAACGCGCATCAAACGACGAATGTACTTTTCTTCGAACTGATCGATGGACTTTTTACGTTTTTCGTTATAGATGAAGTCCCGTGCGCGGAAGTGATTGTCCGAACGCAACGGCAATTGCGAAAACTTGTAAATCTCCTCAGCCGAAATTTGATCATTTTCACCTAAGAGCTGAAGTCTTTCGACCACGTTTTTAAGCTCGCGGACGTTGCCGGGCCAGTCATAGCTCAGAAGCAAATGAAAAGCGTCGTTAGAAAAATGCTTAAACCTAACATTCTCCTTTTTTGCGAAAGCGGCGGAAAAATGCCGCGCCAATAATGGAATGTCTTCCAGACGCTGCCTCAAAGGCGGAATTCTGATCGTCACCGTACTTAGCCGATAGTACAAATCTAAGCGCAAGAATTTTTCGTCGATTGCTCTCTTGGGATCGTCATTCGTCGCCGCCACAACGCGTGCGTTGAATGGATTGAGCTCCGCCCCTCCCAGCCGTCTGAAACGCCGCTCCTGCAAAACACGCAGCAATTTCGATTGTAACGACATGTCCAAATTGGTAAGCTCGTCCATGAAAAACGTTCCGCCTTCCGCGTACTCAAGCAAACCGGCCTTGCTCTGTGAAGCGCCGGTAAATGCGCCCTTTTCATACCCGAACAACTCGCTCTCCATAAGCGTTGCAGGCAAAGCGCCGCAATCAACCGGGATAAAAGGACCGTCTTTTCTCTTGCCCAACGCATGAATCGTGTGAGCAATCAATTCTTTTCCTACCCCGCTTTCGCCTTCAATAATCGCCGGGGCGTTCGAAGATGTAATCTTGTGAAGCAGCTCCCAAACTTCACGCATTTTCGGCGACTGGCTGACCATCCCCATAAATAGATAATTCGATGAAAACTCCGATTCCGGCATGCATTGGATGGCTTTCCATGCGGAAGTCATAAGTTTGCCCTCTGTTTACACTGCGCCCAAAGAAATATGGTCTGTCGTCCGTGATCCCTCAATTCCCCACCGTCCGCATGACGTGAGACCAGTATTTAAGCGCAAACGTAATCATTTGAGTATCTTCTGCGACGAAGAAACCCAACTTTTCCGCCGACTTTTAACGTTTTGACGTCGTCATTACAAAAGCGTCTTTTTCATTAAAAATCTTAAAATTCATAATAATTCATTTTTGTCAAAAAACCGTACATCCAAAGAAACGCTTGCTCAACAATCGCGACACAATGTAACCGATTATTGAGCAGATGTGACTTTCTTGGACAGAACAGCCCCCGTGGTCGGCGGTACGATCAAATCGTTGCTTCCATCTATTTCATACAATGCTTCAGTCCCTGCGCGCGAATCATCGGCAAAAACTTCCCAACGTCCTACCGGCAAATCAAATTTCAAATCAGTTTTCGCATTGCCGTTGAGAATGACAAGAACGCGCTCACGGTCATTCTTCAGCGAATACGCCATAGAAAACGGCGTTCCCGTTTCGATAAACTCGACCTGTTCATCGCTGGCGCGGCGGAACAAGGCTTGTTTTTTCCTAAGCGCGATCATGCCTTTGTAATAGTCGGTCAGGCTTCGATTCATCTCTCGATGCAAGTAATTCAACCAATTGGTCTCGTCGTCCTTTTCATAGCTGTTGTGATCGATCCTCCCGGCGATGACGTCCGGCGCCGAGGTTCGGGCGATCACTTTGCTCCGTCCCCAATCCTGTCCTTGCGCCAGCATCACGCTTCCCTGGCTGGTCAATAAAAACATCGCCGCCAGCTTGTGCATTTTTAGCTCTCTTTCCGATAGTTTCGCATTTTCCAGCACGTCCCGCACGACTTCCAAGTCATCAACGCGCTTCGATCCGATTCGGATGAAATCTCCCAATGTATGATCATCGTGCGATTCGAGATAATTTACCGAATGCGCCTTACTCTGGAAAAGCCCGCCGTCCTGAACGCGAGTGCCGAGCACATAGCTCTTTAGTGTCTTGGCGTCATTGCTTCCCTGCCATTCTCCAAAAATAAATCCGAGGCCGTCGTGCGGGTTCTGGCCCTTCACCCCGTTGCGAAACTGATCATTCCACGCAGAAAACCCATGCTCAGACATCTCTTTTGGTTCGTACTCTCCCCCGCCCCACGGCTCAGCGATCAAAATTACATTTGGGTTGATTTTGCGCGCTTCCTCGCGCAGAAAATCGAGCGTTTCCCAGTCAAACAACGCTGCAAGATCAAAACGGAAACCGTCAACGTGATAGGTTTCCAGCCAATATTTTATGCTGTCGAAAATCAAACGCCGCGCCATCGGTCGCTCGGTTTTGAAATCGTTGCCGCAGCCGGAATAGGAAGAAAAATTCAAATCCCCGTTTAGTCGAAAGTAGTATTTTTTGTCAATGAATTTGAAGGCGTTTTGTTCATACTGCGCAACATGATTATAAACCACGTCGAGAATGACCGCGATCCCGTTCCGGTGCAGCGCTTTCACCATATCTTTGAATTCTCGCACCGTTTCTTCTCCGTCAACGGAAAAGGCGCCGCGCTGCAACGTGCCTTTGCTGGCGTAGTAAGTTTCCGGTGCAAAAAAATGCGCCGTCATATAGCCCCAATGGTTGCGTTCGTAGGGATTCCACGTATTTCTGACCTCAGTCTCATCGCTTTCATAGGGAATTTCAATATTGCCGAAGTCCTGAACCGGCAGCAGTTCAACGGCATTCACGCCCAAATCACGAAGATAATTTATCCCGCCGCGTGAACTTTCGTCAATCACCCCGAGATAGCTGCCGCGCAAGTCCGGGTTTCCGCCCGCTGAAGAATGCGCCGTCAAGTCACGCACGTGCGCCTCTAAAATGACCAAATCTTCAGGCTGAATTTCCAGAAACGTATCGCCTTCCCAATCATACTCGTCCTTAAAAATCAACGCCTTACCGCGATGCAGATAGTGATTTTCGGTTTTGACCGCTTTCGCGTAAGGATCAATCAGCAAACGATTTTCATCAAACATTTCGCCATTGCCGCCCGGCCCTTTTACGCGGTAGCCGTAATATTTTCCAACCGTCGGGCGGCGCGTCGAATATTCCCAAACGCCGTTTTCATCTTTGCGCATGAAATATCGCCCGCCGCGCGTATCGGTAAACTTGTCGAAGATTTCCAGCTTCACTTCCGTCGCTCTTGGCGCAAACAAACGAAAAATCGTGTGTTCTTCATCGAAACTTACGCCGAGCTCCTTGTCGGAATACAATCCGTCTAAAATCCCCATGTGACGCAGCGGGAACTCACCGGCGTCGTCGATTTTTAGCGTGTAGTTTTGCTGAATCGAAAGCGTCGCAGTCTGCAAAGTCACACTGTTTTTCTCGTGAACAACCTCACGGATTTTCACGGCGGGCGTAACCGAATACGCTTGCACCGACGCCGGCAAATCCATCTCGCCGGAATATCGAATCACGATCTTTTCCTTTGATTCTATGTCCGCCGACAAAATCTTGTTTTCAACCTTGCCTTCCGCCCCGCTTGCCCAAACTGCCATGATCATCAAACCAAGTATCATTTTTATGCTCACAATTTTTGAATTTTTATACAGCCTTCTGAAGCTATCAAAGCAAGCAACGTCTCTCTTTCTTCTTTTCCAGAATAAACTCAACCGTGACTTCGCATACAACCGCACCTCAACGAATGGCGCACTTCCAATCGCAGCGTGTCGTAAAAGACACGGCATGTGTTCGGCGAGACACAGCGCTTCGCCGCTGAATCGCCGAAGCGCTCGCCAATGCGTGTCCACACAGACACGTCGCTTCGTTCGGTGGATTATTCGCCCAAAACAAACACACAATTTAAAGCTATACTTTACAAACACTTAAGATAGCTTTAAATACAGGAGAAAATTATGGCACGTCAATTGATTTAGACCCAAGCAAACACAGCAGCTTTCACCAAAACTATGAGGAAGAATCATGAATACTCGCATCAATCAAGAAAAGACGTCTTATGGCAATTCAATCAAGACTTTGTTCAGCTTGAGCGTTATTTCCGGTCTTATTCTCGCAACAGCCGCCATCGGCTCTACCAAAAAAATCTTCATTCCTGAGCACGTAAAAAACGACACGTCTATCTCTAAGTCTGAGAAAATGCGCGACGCATCCAAACCGGCGCACAAGTGGTACGCTGAAGCCTGGAAACAGTACAAAAACGGCGAATACTCCGACGCAGCAGGCAGTTTCAAAGAAGTGATCCAGCAAAACCCGCGACACATCAAAGCTTGGGTCAACCTTGCACGGACAAAGATCAAATTATCCCATTTCGGCGAGGCATTGGATGCGCTTGAAAAGGCTCTGGAACTCGACTCAACCTATTCGGACGCCTGGTTTGTGCGCGGGCGCGCCATGCACGAAATTGGCGAAACCGTCAAAGCCGTCAGCGATTATAAAAAAGCGATCTCGCTCAAAGAACACAATCCCTACGCTTGGAACAATCTTGGTTTCTTACACATTGAGCTTGGTGAATATGAAAAAGCGCGAGACGCCTTGGAAAAAGCCGTTGCGCAAAAAAGCGACGTTGCCTGGTTTTGCAACAATTTGGGCGTTGCGCAAGAACGACTTGGCGACTTTGACGAAGCGGCCGACGCATTCGCCAAAGCGCTGGAATTGAACCCGGACTATGACAAAGCCAGGACCAGCTTGGAGCGTGTAGAAAAACGCATCGAAAAAAGCTTGGAGACGGACTTTGACGGATGCGGTTGTTAAAAAATCAACTGGCTCCCAGAAGCCTCGCTTAACCGAAATTTAATCCTTCGCTTCCTCCTCCCCGACAAACGAAAGCGCCGCGGCAGAGTTAATCCGTCGCGGCGCTTTCACTTAAATTCAGCTTTATCTAAAATCCAAAACATCGAGAGAAATTGATGAGTCGTCTGAAAGAATTTTTTATCAAAGCGCTCATTTTAACCGCTGTTGTTCTGATAAATATGCTACTAATGAATCTCAACGGTTAGTCGCTTATTCCGATGTTGGCAACGGCGGTTTTTGCTGCTTCGGCAGCGGCGATTTGTACGGCTTGCCCTTCGTCGCTTCCATAAAAGCGTCTTTCGCGGCCTGCATCAATTTCGGGCGCGTCAGCATATCTACGCCCGTCGCGGCAATCACTTTTGCCGCGACAACAGCGCCTTTTCGTCCCGCCGCCGTGCCGTGACAAGAACTTGTCGCCCAGCTATGCCAGGGCACGCCTTCCGCCGCCGTCGCTACGCTGAAAGCAACGATGGGCGTCATGTAGCTCACCTCGGCGGCGTCCGTTGAACCGCCGCTCGGAGGCTCGGCGCCTTCCGCCAACGGCTTGATTTCAGCGTTAAAGCCTTTCTCCTCCTTCTCGCAAAATCTTTGCAATTCCTTGGCGAAAACCTGTTCTTCTTCGGTAAAACTCGGCGCGCCGACCAATTCCAAATTTTCCTGCATCGCTTCTTGCAGGGGACGGATAAGCAAGTATTCATGCACGCCGGTAATCAAAAAAACTTCGTGAGTCGTGCCGGTCGCCAGCGCCGAGCCTTTGGCGATGTTCAAGATGCGGTCGTAGTACATTTCAACTTCAGTACGATTCACGTCGCGGACGTAGTACCAAACTTTTGCATATTCCGGCACCACGTTTGGCGCTTCACCAGCGCTGGGAATAACGTAATGAATGCGCGTCGTCGGCTTGACGTGTTCGCGCATCAAATTCACGCCGTAGTTCATCATTTCCACAGCGTCCAAAGCGCTGCGACCGTTCCAGGGGTCAGCAGCGGAGTGAGCCGCTTGCCCGAAAAATTCTATCTCAAAATTGTTCATGGCCTGCCCGGCTCGGTTGCGGACGGCGGTCTCGGTTCCGGGATGCCAGTCTATTACCGCGTCGAGTCCGTCAAAAACGCCGGCTTTGGCCATGTAAACTTTGCCGACCACGGTTTCTTCGGCGGGCGTGCCAAAAAGTTTGATCGTCCCTGAAATATTTCGTTTTTCCATCAACTGCTTCAGCGCAATAGCGCCGCCGACGCTGCCTGCTCCAAACAAATTGTGGCCGCAGCCATGGCCCGAAGTTACGCCGTCCGTGCGCGCTCTGCGTTCCGGCACAGGTTCATTGCCTACGCCGGGAAGCGCGTCATATTCCGCCAGGACGCCGATCATCGGAGAACCACCGCCGTAGGTTGCGACAAACGCCGTCGGCATGTCCGCCACGCCTTTTTCAACCGTAAACCCGGCTTCTTCAAGATGTTGAATCAATAGCGCCGCCGATTTCGATTCTTTTAAAGCTGTTTCCGAAAACTCCCAAAGCTCCTTCGACATCGCGTCGATTTGGTCGGTCAACGCGCCAGCCGTCTCGATAGCTTCTTTCTTGAGTTTCTTGGAATACTGCGCAAATCCTGACGCCGCAAACATCGTTGTTAAGAAAACGGCCAACAACAGCTTTTGACATTTCCCCAAATAGAATAACTTCATTTTTCATCCTCCGTGATTAAAAACTAAATTGCTTGTATGACGGCTTTGATTTCATCATCGGTCAGCGTACGCTCGCCCTGCTTGGCTTTAGAAAAAATGGCGTCCACCCACTCATTTTTCGCCTCAAATCCACGCGACTCCAGCCAAAAAACGACGTTTGAAACGCCGCTCATCGGGCCAATTTCAATCAACTGCTCGCGCCCGACCCAACTTGCCGGAACGCCGCTGTACACGCGATCCGCAAGCCAGGCGTCGCCCTTTTTTTTCGCTTTAATAATTGCCGAAGCGTGAACGCCGGTCGTCGTGCGAAAAGCGTCATGCCCAAGCACCGGGTAATTGTGCGGAATTTCCGCGCCGATGACTTGCGAAGCTTTTTCCACATACCGATTCAGCGCGCTCAAATCCTGGTCAATCCAACCGATCAGCTTGCAATTCACCAGCAAAATATCCATCGGCGTGTTGCCGCAGCGTTCGCCAATGCCAAGCGCCGTACCGTGAATGCGATCCGCCCCTGCTTCCGCCGCCGCGAGCGTATTCGCGACGCCCAAATTGCGGTCTTCGTGACCATGCCAGTCCAGCTTGACCTCCGGGTCGATTTCATCGGCGACGCCGCGGAGAAATTTCGTTAAAGCGCGCGCGCCGTCGGGCGTGGCGTGGCCGACCGTGTCGGTGCAGCAAATTCGTTTGGCTCCGGCGCGAATCGCCGTCTGGTACATGCGCTTCAATTCTTCGGGCTGGGCGCGGATGGAATCCTCGGTGACAAACATCACCGGCAGATTATTTTTGACTGAAAAAGCCACCGTCTCTTCGATGCATTTTAAAAGAAAATCCAAATCCCACGATTCAGAAAACTGCCGGATCGGGCTCGAGCCGATAAAAGTCGCAACTTCAATCGGAACGCCGTGCTTCTGCGACAGCTCGACAATCGGCTCAACGTCTTTCACCACCGTTCGTGCGGCGCAATTGGGAAAAATCGGCAGTTTAGCCGAGACGATTTCCTGGACGATACGATCCGCATCATCAAAGGCGCGCTTGCCCGCAGCCGGCAAACTTATGTCAGCGCCTTGAATGCCAAGCTCGGCCATCAGATGAATCAATTCAAGTTTGTCGCCAATCGGAGGATCGATCGCTGACGGCGATTGCAGTCCGTCACGCAAAGTTTCGTCATCAAATTCCAGAGGCTTATCCGGGCGCGTCGCAGTTTTCTGGTGCAGGTTCCAGTCGTAGATCAGGTCTTTTTCGTTGAGTGGTTTCATTTTTGGATGTTGTGTGTGATTGTCTTTCAACAGACATGCTCAAGGTGTAGAGACGTGATGCATCGCGGCTCTACGATTTGTCGTCAAAGCGTCAGCAAGTAGCCGTGCGCTTCCAAGCGCTTTTTCAAAATACTCACGTGTCGTTTTTTGACCAGAATATGGTAATCCTCGGCCTTCAGAATCAATTTGGAAATCTCGGGATCACGGGCGATGAGCAGCCGCAGTTCTTTGTTTGGCCTCAACTTAAATACTTCAAAATCTTCTTCCGGCGCCAACGGATCAACACGATCCAAAGCGCTGTTAAAGAAATCGAGCCAAATTTTCGGCGGATCCGGCTCAACGCGTTCCTTAAACAAACTGATTTTATCGACAACGGCCTCGTGAGAATTGCATCCTTTGAGAAAAGCGCCGAAATCGACCTTGAAGCGGTTTTTCCCGATTTTCGCGCCGAATTGCTGCACCACCATTTCCATAAGCCGGTCTTCCATGGAAAGCGTTATAATAAGATGTACGTCATCGAGAAAAACCTTCGCCCGCTCAACTTCGCTCGTGGAAGTAAACGCTTTCGAAACGCCGAGAACATAAGCGCCCAAAGCGTTGAGCCGAATATATTTCAAGCCGTCGTACTTAGAGAGATAGTTTTTTTTGCCGTCCTGAAATTTCTTATTGATCGGCTTGTTGTAGGCCAGATCGAGCAAGCCGAACGCGGCAAACAAAAAGCATATTCCCTGGATGAGCGGTTTGGTGATAAAGTCAGGATAGAGTTCTTGGCTGATCCAGACGTTTTGATCTCCCCAATAATCGCTTTTGTCCGCCTTTTTTCTGTAATACAGATACCGTTCGGCAGCATAATAGTCGACGACTTTGAGATCGATATCGCGCAAAAAGGCAAATCTCTCCAGTTTGTCGACGTCAATCCACTCGCCCGGAGGCAGGAACGAAAAAAGCGCTATCAAATTGTCTTCAACGGGATTTTCTTCAGCGCGGTAGCCGCTGAATTGATGCCTGCCCTTCAGGTGATCCAACAAAGTTTTGAGCGGCGAATAACTTCCGCCCGCCGCAAACCGCGCCGCAAAGAGCTCCTTCAGTGCGCTCACCGGCTCCATATCGGAGTCCTGGGCTTCGGCGATGAAATAATTGAGCATCAGGCTGGTGCGCAGGAGCGCCAAATCCTTGTCGCGCCCCGGATAGAATTCGCGAATGTCGCAATAAGCCTGCGTATTTCGGAGCGACGCTTTGCTTGGACTGCCGTTTTTGAGAAAAGAAATATCGCCGAGGTAGAAATATTCAGTGATAATCGGTAAATCCTGCAAGATTTTTTCGTAATCCGAGAAGATGACGGCTGTATCAGGCTCGGACGTTTCAGGAACAAGGTGATAGCCTTCGGGCGGGGCGATGATCTGTTTCAATCTCTTGCGCAGAGCATCGGGAACGAAAACGACGAATTCCTGCTCACGCTGCCAGCTATAACCGTAAACATAGCTGTGTGAAAGACCGAAAAAGTAATACAACGGGTTTATTTTCGTCGCCGGGCTGCCATAGAGATTCTTTTTCTGCTTAACGATGGCGACTTTGAACATTTCTTCGAGAAAATCGGTTCGCGCCGCCCCTTCCCAGACCAGCAAATTAAACATTTCGGCAATCGGCTTGGGCGCAAACTCAAGCAGCCGTTTAAAAATTTCGTCATCCGTATAAACGCGGGTCAGGAGCCGCACCAAACTTTCCTTGTTCGGCGTTTTATCTTCCGGGATCATCTTCGTCAATTTGCTGAACTCCGGCGTTTGCTCAAGAAACGGCTTTAATTGCTGCTTGTACAGCACGCTCAACATGTGCTTGGTGTAGCTTTCGGCGATTTCTTCGCGAATCAGTTTTTTATCAGCAGCGGTCATGACGATCAGTCAAAAATAAATTCAACGTCGCGTTCGCTAAGCGATTTGAGCGAAGCGCCGTCGCTGGCGATGATCTCATCGAAAAGCGCTGATTTTTGTTCCTGCAATTGCAGCATTTTCTCTTCAATCGTGCCTTTGGTAATGAGCTTGTAAGCAAAAACCGTTTTATCCTGCCCGATGCGGTGCGCACGGTCAATCGCCTGATTTTCCGCCGACTTGTTCCACCAGGGATCGAAAATAAAAATCGTATCCGCCGCCGTCAAATTGAGACCGAGCCCGCCGGTTTTCAGCGTCATCAGAAAAACCTTGTATTGCGGATCGTTCTGGAATGACTCCACCAGCGTTTTGCGGTCACGCGTGGCGCCAGTCATGGTCAGATAGTCCAGGCCGCTTTTTTGTAAATCATTCCCGACGTGTTCCAGCACGCTCAGAAAATTGGCGAAAACGAGCACTTTGTGACCGTTCGCAACCGCGTCTTCAACGTGCTGGATCAGCATTTCGCGCTTCGGAGAAATCACCTTATCATCACTTTTCGCCTCAGGAATGCTGGCGATCTGGCGCAGCTCGCTTAAGGCCTGCAACAAAATGAATTGCGACTTTTTCAAGCCGATGCGCTCGATCTCGTCCTGAACAAACTGTTTGAAATAGAGCCGACGCGATTCATAAAGCTGTTTTTGCGCTTTGCTCATTTCAACAAACAGGGTCTGCTCGACTTTTTCCGGCAGGTCTTTCAAGACGTCGCGCTTCAGGCGGCGCAGAATGAACGGGTAGATTTTTTTCTTCAGCTCACGCGCCACGTCCTTTTCGTTGAATTTCTGGATCGGCGTCGCATAGCTGCGGTTAAAATCGTCGACCGAGCCGAACATCGCCGGATTGAGAAAACGAAACAGCGCGTAAAGTTCGCCCAAATTGTTCTCAATCGGCGTGCCGCTCAAAGCCATCCGCCGCTTGGCGTTCAAAAGCATGACGGCGCGGGAAATCTGCGAGTTGAGATTTTTGATGTTTTGCGATTCGTCGAGAATCACGTAGTAAAAATCGATTTCCTTCAGCTTCTCAATGTCATTGCGCACCAGCGCGTAAGTCGTCAGGATGACCTGGTTTTTTCGCGCCTGTTCGAAATCGCGGTCCTGCCCGTAGTAAAGGCAGCAAGAGAGCTGCGGCGCAAAACGTTGAATTTCATTTTCCCAATTAAAAAGCAGACTGCGCGGCATCACCACCAGCGAATTCATTTTTTCTTTTGGGTAAATTTCCGCCAGCATGGAGATTGCTTGCAAAGTTTTCCCCAGCCCCATGTCGTCCGCCAGACAGCCGCCTAAACTGTTTTGGTGCAGGTAGCGCAGCCACTTGAAGCCCTGCTTCTGGTAAGGCCGCAGCTCCGCCTGCAATTCCGGCAGTTTCAGAGACGCTTTTTCGAGATCATTAAATCCCAGAAAAACCTCGCGCGAACGCTGAAACGATGCCTGCGCCACTTTTTCGTCGATCATCTCTTCAACAATAGGCAAATCGAAAAACGACACGCGAATCTTGTCTTTCTTCTTCTTGAAAAGACGCTGCAGGCGGGAAATATAGGCCGGATTGATCACAGCGTGCGTGCCGTCGTTCAGCGGAATGTAGGCGTGGCTGGAAAATTGATTGAGCGCTTCGAACAGCGGAATGCTCTGGCCCTCGATTTCCAGCGCCGCGTCGCCTTCCAGAAAATCGATGCCGTGATCGAGCGTCAAATTCAACTTGGGCGAAGCCGCGCGGATTTTGTAGGCCTTGAGTTTTTCCGCGCCGAAAACGACGTAGTTTTGCAGGAGAAACGCCAGTTCCTTGTAGATGAACTCCTTGCTCAAAGCTTCATCAACAATAAACAGATTGTGGTCGAGAATATAGTCGGAGATTTCGTCCAGTTTATTGCGGTGCTTGTCCAAACTGGCGCTGATTTTTTGAACTGCGGCAAGAACATCGGCGTGGGCGACGCCGCTGACCACGACTTTTTTCTCCATTTCATTGACCGCCGCCGCCTTGCGGACGTCGTACTGATCCAGCAGATCAAGTCCAAACCCGGGCAGGTGCGAAGTCAGGCGCATATAGAGCGCGTCGCCGTCGTCAACTTTTTCAAAAATCAGCGCCGTCTGCGCAATTTTCGGCTCGCCGGAGACGATGGCGTAATCTTCAAATTCCACCTTGACGTTTTCAAAATACGAGAACAGCAGCGAGAAGTATTTTTCCAGATCCGCCGCCGGGAAAGTCGTGCTGAAGTGTTTCAAATGACTGAAATTTTCACCGATTGCGGCAATTTCGCAAACTTCTCCTTTCGCGAAAACGAATTTTTCGCTGAGAAATTGCAAGTCGTCCAATGCCGCGCCTTCGTGGAGAAGAAGCGCCCGGCTTTGGAGCGATTCTCCGCCGGAAATGCGCACGACAATCTTCCCGGCCTTTTCCGAAAACCGAACCGGTTGAAATTTTTGATCGACGAAATTGGGACAGCGGCGCAATTGCCAAATCAGCACGTCATGATCGGCGAGATAAAAACCTTCGCCGGACTGCTCCCAATCGATGACAAAACTTTGCTGTTCTTCGATAAACTCCAGCGTCTTTAAAACGTCGCGCTCAGGCCCGCTGTAAAAACGGTGATTGGTTTCCACCGCCGCGCCTTTTGCATTGACCACTTCGACAAAGGCGCCGGCGTCGTCAAAACCTAACCGAAAAAAAATCTTTTGCTCCGCCGTCCCGGCGTCCAAAAAGGAAGGCGGACGCCTCATGCGCTCAAAAAGACTCAAAGATTCAGGCATAAGTATCGTCAAATTCGAAATTAAAAGTTTAACTGATGTTGCTGTTGGAGCTATCCGAAAACATCAAAAATGTTCATTTAAGGTCATTCCCGCGCAGGCGCACGCGCGATAAAAAGGTTGTGGATAACTTGCACCTT